>PSRN01000209.1 GCA_003176075.1 Bdellovibrio sp. | reverse complement strand
CCGGCGTTGGGTTTGCCGACGATGGCCACCGTAAGACCCTCCATCGGAGCGGAAACCCCCGCCTTTGGAAGATGACGGTCGAGCCACTCCAGCACTTGCGCCAGTCCCCGCCGCTGCTCGAAAGAGGTGGCGATGAGGTCCACGCCGAATTCATGAAACTCAGCGAGCCGCAGATCTACCTCGTGTTGACGATCGATCTTGTTAACGACGATCACAAAGGGCACACCGGCTTCCTTGGCGATGCGGACGACCTCGCGGTCCTCGGGCAAAAGGCCGTCCCGGCCATCCATCACCAGCAGCGCCAAATCCACGGTGGCAAGAAACTCCGTGACTTGGGCGCGAATCAATTTCGAAAAGGGATCCTTCGCTTCCGTTAATCCGCCGGTGTCAATCAGGTCAAAGGAGTGACCCCAAAACTCCGCCCTTTCAATCAACAGGTCGCGGGTCACGCCGGGCTGGTCGCGAACGACGGCCTTGCGCGAGTCCGTCAGAATATTGAAAAGCGTCGACTTGCCGACGTTGGGCCTGCCCACGATGGCCACTTTCGCATCCTGGCCAGCCGGCGGCTGCGGCGTTGCCGCCCCGTTGGTGGCGCCGCTTGCAGACCCGTTTACAGGCCGGTTGGCGGCTTGCGGCCGATCAGTTGGAGTTATGAACGACATAGCCGAGCTCCTTCATGATCGTAGCGCTGCCCGACCAGTTCTCGCGCACGACGACCCGAAGTTCGAGGTGGACCTTGGTCGCAAACAATTTCATCATCGCCAGCCGGGCCGCACTGCCGATGGCCTTGATCACCGCTCCGCCTTTGCCAATGACAATGGCCTTGTGGTTGGCGTGATTCACGACCAGATCAGCCGCAACGCGGGAAACGCTTTTCGTGTCTTCCTGGAAGGACTGAATGCGAACGGCCAGGCCAAAGGGAATCTCCTGATGGAGATGAAGAAAACACTGTTCTCGAATCAGTTCAGCCGCCAGCTCACGCAAGGCATGAGGGGTGTAAAGTTCAGGATCGTAGAGAGGCCCGGGAGCCGGCGGCAACAGGTCCCGCAGAACCTGGATGATTTCTTCCCCGGTATCGGAATCTCGCCTGTGCTCCGCCAAGGTCGAGACTTGAAAGACCCTCACGTCAGGAAATTTTTGCTTGATCTCCGTTTCGATACGGATTCGGCGGTGCGAGTACTGGGCCAAATCCCTTTTGTTAAGGACGACAGCGAAGGGTTTGCGCGACCGCTCAACCAGCCCCAGGACCTCGTCAAGATCTTCCTTGCGATCCACGTCCACACTGAGCACCGCGAGCAGCACGTCGCTGGAGTTGATCACGTCCAATGCCTCTTTTTCCAGAAAAGCATGGATACCAAGGCGACGAACCGGTCTTGGAGCCAACAGTCCCGGCGCATCGATAAAAACGACTTGCCCCTTTTCATCTGTGCAAAGCCCCAGAACCCGTTGCCTTGTGGTCTGCGGCTTTGCCGTCACGATGGACACTTTCTCCTGGATCAGCCAATTCATCAGACTTGATTTGCCGGCGTTGGGAAGCCCGATGAGCCCACAAAAACCAGCGCGGAAATTTTTCGCTTCGGGGTTCATCCGGCATCTCCTTTTATTTTTTCCAGGGCTTGGCGGGCCGCCGCTTGCTCGGCGACTTTCTTTGACGGCCCTTCACCCTGCGCCCATTCTTCGCCGCCGACGTCGACCGCCACGCGAAAAATGCGGGCGTGGCTGGGACCGATTTCCGCGATGGTCCGATACCGCGGAGTCACTTTGACCAGGGATTGGATCGCCTCTTGGAATTGCGTCTTGTCGTCGGACTTTAAAAGGTTTTCGTCCAAACGGGACGAAAAAATCCGCGACACGACCCGGGATGCCGCCTCAAAGCCGCCATCCAAATAAAGGGCACCCACCAGGGCTTCGAAGGCGGAAGCCAGAATCCGCGGCTTTTTGTCTCCCCCTGAAATCAGCTCGCTTCGACCGAGGCGCAGCCGCGGACCCAATCCGAGTTCGTTCGCCACCGCCGCCAGCTCGGATTCGTTGACCAGACTGGCCCGGCGTCGCGACAGATCACCCTCGTCTTCAGCGTCGAATTTTTTCAACAAAAGTTCAGCCAAAACCAGATCCAAAACAGCGTCTCCCAAGAATTCAAGCTTTTCGTTGTGAGACACTCCTTCGCCGACAAAACTTTTGTGGGTCAGCGCTTGTTCAAGCCAGCGCGGATCCTTGAATTGGTAATCGATCAATTGCAGCCCGTTCAAATCGTCAATATCTTTAGGTTCGCTCATAAACGCCTTCCAAAATTTGCGGCATGTCCCGACGAAATCCCGTCACGCGCGCCAGAAATTCGCCGCCCGCAGCCAACCCCGCCGCCAACCCCGACGCCGGCGCGTGGCTCAACTCCAGATTCCAATAATCACGGCTGAGCGCCATTTGGCGCTGGCCCCTTTGTTGAAGGAGGAGGACCCGTTTCAGTTGCCCCACTTGCCTGGCCGCCCGCTGCTGCAAGCGCTGGTGGCTGAGTTCGCGAAACCGCCGCGCCCGGTGCTTGCGGGTCGACATCGGCAATTGATCGAAAGTCGCGGCCATTGTCCCCTCCCGTTCGCTATAAGGGAAAACATGAATTTTGGTCCAAGGGCATTCGTTGAGCAGTCCGAAGGTGGCCGTGAAATCGTCCTCACTTTCCGAGGGAAAACCGGCGATCAAATCCATGCCGACAAAAGCCGAAGGATAGCGGTGGCCAATCGTTTCCAGACAGCGCCGAACCTCCTCTTGACCATATTTTCTTTTCATCGCGCGCAAGACTGGACTGGAACCACTCTGGATCGAAAGGTGAAAATGAGAACACAATCGTTCATCGGCGAAAAGCTCCAGCAGGCGGTCGCTCACCTCGACAGGTTCAAGACTCGTCAGGCGCAGCCGTGGGATCGCGGTCCGCCGCAACAGGGCCTCGATCAAATCTTCCAATCGCCGGACGCCGTCCTCGTAGTCCCCAATATGAATCCCCGTGAGCACCACTTCGGAGATATTTTGCTCCTGGAGCTCTTGCACGCGGCGAACCAGTTCCGCCACCGGGATGCTGCGGCTCTTGCCGCGGGCGAAAGGAATAATGCAATACGAACAAAAAGAATTGCAGCCGTCCTGGATTTTCAAAAAAGCCCGACTGTGTTTTTCTTCCAGCCCGCCGCCGGCTTCCAGGTCCTCCTTGCGGAAAATATTGGACTTAAAAACCCTTGCCAAGGAGGGCTCGCTCTTCGCATCACTTGGCAAATCGCCATGCAAAAATTTTGTCAGGATCTCGCGGATTTGTCCTTTGTGAGAATTGGCGATCACCAAATCCACGCCAGGAAGTTCAGAAAAACAGTGGGTATCGACTTGCGCCGCGCAGCCCGTCACCACGATTCGCGCCTGCGGATCGCGCGCTTTGATCCTACGAATCAGCCTGATCGCGTCCTTGGTCGCTTCCGCCGTCACCGCGCAGGTGTTCAGAACATGGACGACGCCATGGCCGCCATCGCTGGGACCCCTCAGCGACTGCTGCAACAGTCCGGTGTCATAGGTGTTCACTTTGCAGCCAAAAGTATGAAATTGCAGGGAGTTCATGCCTTGATCCATGCGCCCCCCACCAATTCCCGCCCCCGGTAAAACACTGCGGCTTGTCCGGGAGTCACCGCCCTTTGGGGTTCAAGAAATTCGCAGATTAAGTCGTGGCTTTCCATGCGAATCCTCGCCAGACAACCCTGATGGTGCGCACGGATTCGCACAGTTAAAGTTTCACCATCCTTAAAATGACGAAGAAAATGGGGCCGTTCGAGCTTCATCTCTTCTTGAAAAAGGTAGCTCTCATCAGCCACCCAGACCTCGTTGGTCAACGGATCAATCCGGTAAACGAAAAGCTTTTCGTGATGATCCATGCCCAGGCCCCGCGATTGCCCATAAGTAAAGTGATGAATGCCATCGTGGGAGGCCATGATTTCGCCGCTCGGGTAGCGCCGGATGCGGCCTTTCTTTTTCGCCAGCAGTTCGGGGTCGGCATGCTCCTCGACGAACTTGGCGTACCCGCGATCACCAACAAAACAAATTCCAGTGGAGTCTTTTTTTCTCGCCACGCCAAGTCCACGGGACTGAGCGTAAGCACGCACCTCGGGTTTGGTCATCGCTCCCACCGGAAAAAGAAGCCGTCCGAGAATGGCGCGATCCAAGGTAAATAAAAAATATGTCTGATCCTTCCAGCCATCGGAGCTGGTCATCACCATCGGCAGTCCCGAATCATCAAAGGCGACTTGGGCATAATGGCCGGTGGCGAGATAATCGCACTCTAGCTCTTTCATTTTGCGGATCAGGTGATCGAATTTCAAAAAAGTGTTGCAGTCCACGCAAGGGACGGGGGTCCGACCCTGCAGGTAAGCGCTGACAAAAGGATCAATCACTTTTTCCTTGAATTTCTCTTCGCAGTTCAAAACGTAAAACGGAATGCCCAGCTGATCCGCGACCTCGCGCGCGTCGTCGACATCCAGACTGGAACAGCAAGTCCCCTGCCCCTCGTCCACCTCGCAACGCGAGTAATCCCACACTTGCATCGTCGCGCCGATAACCTGGTAACCTTGCTCCACCAGCAAACTCGCCGCGACCGAGCTGTCAACCCCGCCACTCATCGCCACCAAAACCCGGGCGTGGGCGGCGGTCGGTGCCTTCGGCACCGCCAAAGGGGAGGGTGCCTTCGGCACCGCCACAGGGGTGTTTTTCATGCGCGGACCTCCTGTTGGGAGAAACCACGCAGATGGTGAACCACCCGCTCGAGTTCTGAGATAAAAGCCTTCACTTCCGGCCCTGTCGTCATCCAACCCAGACTGACGCGAAGACTGCTTTGCGCCTCGGCCCGCGACAATCCCATCTTTAAGAGAACCGGGCTGGGCTCGGGGTTGCCGCTGGAGCAGGCCGCTCCCGTGCTGACGGCAAAACCCTTGAGGTCAAGACTCATCAGCAGGGTTTCGCCGTCCACCCCGTCAATGACCAAACTGCTGGTGTTGGGGAGCCGCTCCACCGCGGAACCCGTGACCCGCACGCCAGCGATGCGCGCGCAGACCTGCCGTTCAAAAGTGTCGCGCAGTTCCCGCATTCTCGCCGCTTCACTCTCCAACCGATCAATCGCTCTCACCATTTCGCCGAAGGCGGCAATGCCCAAAAGATTTTCGGTGCCGCCGCGCCGGCCGCGTTCTTGCGTGCCGGGGATCAAACCCACCGGCGGCGAGCCTTTGCGCACGTAAAGAAGACCCGTCCCCTTCAGGGCGTAAAACTTGTGGGCGGAAATGGAGGCGTAATTGAGATGCAACCGATTCAACTCCACCGGGATCTTGCCCAGCGCTTGAACCGCGTCAGTGTGAACGAGCGCGCCGGCCTCCTGGGCTTTTTTAGCGATGCGCCCAAGCGGAAAAATAGCGCCGGTTTCGTTGTTGGCCATCATCACTGAAACCAAGAGAGTCCGGGGCCCTAACAGCTTTGCAAAACTCGCGAGATCCAGTTCTCCGCCCCGACTCACCGGCAGGTGGTGGACAACCAAGTCGGCGTCTTCTTCACTGGCTTTGGCCAGCGCCTTGAGCAGACTGGAGTGCTCGACCGCCGTGGTGATGATTTCATTGCGCCCTTGCAGGCGGGGCGGCAAAGTCCCCTTGGCCCTTTGGCTGGCGAGCGAGCTGATGACCGTGGCATTGGACTCCGAGCCGCCGCTGGTAAATACCAGCTCGAGCGGATTCACGTCCAGGGCCCTGGCCCAGTTGAAGCGCGTCTCGCGCAGCCGCGACCTCGCCCAACGTCCAGCCCAATGGATGGAACTGGGATTTCCCCACAGGTTGTCGAGCTCTTGGAGGAGCCTGTCCTTCACCTCGACCGCGGGCGGGGTTGTGGCGTTGTAATCTAAGTAAACTTTTGAAAATTCTTGCATTTTTAATATTTCAACTCAATTTGGCTCTTAGCACAAAGAGGGCCGATGGACAAGTCGGCACAAAAAACCCACTCGCTGGCAAAAAGAACACAAGTGATTTTAAGGGATTGCCGATGAATAACAGGTGAACTGGCCACTGCTGCAAACGCCTTTTTTTCATAGGCATCCTCCCTCGGTGGAATTTTTTCTCCCCTGGAAGGAGATGTACCCCTGGAGTCAGGAGTGCCTTCCTGTTTACCAATGGGAGGATCTCCTTTACGTGGCCGCCGTTCATCCGGAGCAGCACACTCAATTTCCGCCAAAGTGGATTTTGGTGCAGGCGAAAGCCGATGATTTGCGGGTCGCGTGGGCCATCTTTCAAGGCCTTGCGACCAATGCTTCGCCAGTGCCCGTTGCTCCTGCGCCAAACGACGCGGCGACGGCCGCCACGCCAGCCTCTTCAGCCGCTCCCGCGCCAACTGCCGCGCCAGACACGCCAGCTTCCGCTTCCACGCCAGCCGTCACACCAGACACGCCAGTTTCCTCTCCCACGTCAACTGCGACGGCAGCCACGCCAGTTTCCTCTCTGGTCAAAAAACCCGGGGATTCATTCTCGGCTGAAGACCTGATGGCCGGGATGAAAATTCATCTTTCTGACGAATCTCAGCCGGGATATAACACCCGTGGCGGCTCCGCCGCCCACGCAACCCGTGGCGGCTCCGGCGTCCACGCATCGGATAAGAGGGAATTCACCGGCACTCATGGGATGGACGACGAACCGACGGCGATGATTGAGATTCCGCACGGAATCGACCTCAATGCTCCCCCACCAAAAGATCTCATGCTCAATATGACTCCCGCCCCCGAGGTTAAGTCCACCA
>PSRN01000273.1 GCA_003176075.1 Bdellovibrio sp. | reverse complement strand
GGCGACGGCCACTGCATTTGCGGAGGTGCGGACGAAGCCGCCAGCCGAAGGCGATACCCCTCATCGTTCTTTTTTTGGAATATACCCGTGGCACTGCGGAGGTGCCGGAGGCACCGACTTGGCTTTTCGCCGCACACGCTGGGCCCACGCTCGCGAAAGACTCGAAGGAGAGCCAGCGGCGCCCCACCGGGCGGTTGATCGAGTTCTTGCGGAACCTCGCAATCTTTTCGATCAAGGACGCGGTGTTGATCCAAAATGCCGACGTTCCGCTGCAAGCTGACCGGCCTTTTCGTGTGATGGCGGGAGACAACCGTGACCGTGAGTTTTCCGGATGGCAAAAGGCCCTGGATGAGTTGGTGAAAATCCCCGGTCTGATCCAGGAAGACACGGTTATTTGTTTCGCCAACGACACTTTTATCGACCATTATGGCGATACCTACCTTTCATGGTTTGATCAGTCCGGGGTGCGTGAGGCTTTGTGCCAAGGCAAAGCCGTGGGTTATGTCGATCGCAGTTTAAAACCCGTTTCTCTTTTTGGTTTAACGACGGATCGATGGTTGCGCACGAGCTTGTTCTTCATTCGCTGGGCTGAGCTCAAAGCGGCGCTTCCGCTTCGTCTGCCGGTCGCGGAATCTGAAATCTTCAGCTGTGAAGGAGAGAGTTTGTTTTTGGATCGCGGCGGTGCTGACGGCACCGACCTCGCCAGTCCCCATTTGAGCCCGAACTTGCGCGCCTCCCTCGACCGGTGGTTGTGGGCGGGTCCGGTCGTGGCCGGAGAGTTTGACCGGGTTTGGCATTCAGCCGAAAGACTTTCAGACGAAAGCCGCCCGCGACTGCAGCAAAAAGCCAAATGCATCCTCATCGAGCGTCTCTTGTCAGCTCGTTTGCTGCAGGCAGGAGTGGAATTGCAAAATGTGCGTGTGTCATCTCGACGTTGGGGTGGTCTCTTTGCTCTTGCCGATCGATGCCAATTGCTTGAACCAGCGCAAAATTTTCGTGTTCGCGCCGGGTTTACGGCGAAGGAAATGAAGCGAAATTTCAAAAAGTTTCTCGGATATGGCGGATAAGTGAAGCTTGACTTCAACTCCCCCTCAATGATGAAAATATAGAGTCGTGTAAGGAGATATTATGAAAGGCATCGTTCTTGCTGGCGGCCACGGAACTCGCCTCGCGCCGCTCACGGACGCCGTCAGTAAGCAACTTCTGCCGGTCTATGACAAGCCCGTCATCCATTATCCCCTGGCGACCCTCCTTTTGGCTGGAATTCGGGACGTGGTGATTATTTCCACCCCCCGTGACCTGCCGCTCATTCGCAATCTGCTCGGGTCCGGTGAGCAATTGGGAATTCGTATAACTTACCGCGAACAAGTTCGGCCGGAAGGGATCGGGCAGGCTTTTTTGATCGCCGAAGATGACATCGAAGGGTCACCGGTTTGTCTTATTCTCGGCGACAATTTTTTTTACGGCCATGAACTGTCGAACATGTTGCAGAAATCCGCCAAGCTGCAACGAGGCGCCAATGTGTACGCGTATCAAGTGGCGGATCCCGAACGATACGGGGTATTGGAGATTGATCCGCAAGGGCGGGCCATTTGCATCGAGGAAAAACCAAATCGACCCAAGTCCAACTGGGCGGTGACGGGTCTTTACTTTTATGACGAAACCGTCGTTTCAGTGGCCAAGTCGATTCGTCCTTCAACGCGGGGGGAGCTTGAAATCACCGACATCAACCGGCACTACATCGACAAGGGCGAGTTGACGGTGACACGGCTGGGGCGGGGATTTGCGTGGCTTGACACGGGGACCTTTGATTCCCTTTTGGACGCCAGCCTGTTCGTCAAAACCATTGAAGTGCGCCAGGGGACAAAGATTTCTTGCATCGAGGAAATTGCCTTTCGCCAAGGATTTATCGACGAACGACAGCTTTTGGCCTTGGCTGAAAAGTATCGGAATAGCCGATACGGACAATACTTAGGCTCTTTGATCAGTTCCGAACTTTCTTAGCAGCTGGGGAGGTGCTTTTGTCTACACTCATTGTCACCGGAGGAGCCGGCTTTATCGGCAGCCATTTTGTCGAGTTGGCGCTCCAAATGGATTTCCGGGTGGTGGTGGTTGACAGTCTCACCTACGCCGGCAATCCCGACAATGTGGAGCGATTTAGCGGGCGTCCCAACTTTGTTTTTCATCAGGGCGATATTCGTGATTTCGCCGCGATCAGGGATTTGATCTTTCGCATGGACCCGGTGGGTCTGATCAATTTTGCAGCTGAATCTCATGTTGATAATTCGATCGAAGGTCCCAAGCCCTTTATTGAAACAAATATTCTAGGAACCTTTCAATTGCTCGAGGCCGCGCGGGAATATTGCCGAAGGCGCGTGGGCTTTGATAAATTTCGATTTTTACACGTGTCCACCGACGAGGTCTTCGGCGAACTGGGACCCACTGGATATTTTAGCGAGACGAGCCCTTATTCCCCCAATTCCCCCTACTCGGCCAGTAAAGCCGCGAGCGATCACTTGTCCCGGGCGTGGCATGAAACCTATGGGCTCGACGTTGTAGTCACTCATTGTTCGAACAATTACGGCCCCCGGCAATTCCCCGAGAAGCTCATTCCAAGGATGATCCAACGAGCGCTTCGTCACGACCATCTTCCTGTTTATGGGCGCGGCGAAAACATTCGCGATTGGATTCATGTCGAGGATCACTGCCGAGGCGTTTTATTGGCATTCAATCGTGGAGTGGCGGGGCAAAGTTACTGTTTCGCGGGGCGGGCCGAGAGAAAGAACATCGAGTTGGTGACTTTGTTGTGTCAAATTCTCGATGAAAAGCGGCCGCGTGCGGATGGCAAATCCTACCGGGAGTTGATTCAATTTGTGAGCGATCGTCCCGGGCATGATCTGCGCTATGCGATCGATGACCGCAAAGCCGAAGCGGAACTGGGCTTTCAAAGAAAGTTTTCGTCTTTGGAACAAGGCCTGCGGGAAACGGTCGACTGGTATTTGGGGAATGGCAGGTGGCTTGAACAGGTGGAAAAGCGGGCGCGCGACTTTGGCCGGAGCGCCTCATGAAGGTCCATCCGACGCCCCTGGCGGGACTTTTTATTCTTGAAAATAATTTGTTCTCGGATTCGCGTGGCTTTTTCACCGAGCGTTTTCGCGAGGACCGTTGGCCTCCCGGCTCTCCCGTACCGCGTTTCATCCAAGATAATTTTTCCCGCTCGGCACCCCGGGTTTTGCGGGGGCTGCATTACCAGACGAATCCGGCGCAGGGGAAACTCGTGACCTGCATGCGGGGAAAGATCTTTGATGTGGCCGTCGATCTGCGCCGGAGTTCCGTCACCTTCGGAAAGCATTTTTCCCTGGTTCTTGATGGCAATGAGCCGCGGTGGTTGTGGGTTCCTGAGGGCTTCGCCCATGGCTTTTGCGTCTTGGGGGATGAGCCTGCCGACGTTCTGTACAAGGTCAATAACTACTACTCGCCCGCTGGCGATCGGGGAATGCATTGGAATGACCCAAGGCTCAAGATCCCCTGGCCCATCGAAAATCCTTTGTTGAGCGAAAAGGATGAACGGCTGCCGGGGTTTGCAGCTTACCTTGAGGGCCCGATTTTTTCATGAGGGTCGCCATCAGCGGGGCCTCTTCATTTACCGGACTGTGGATCGCCAATCGTCTGGCGCAAGCGGGCTACCAAGTCGATGCTCTCTTGGCGCGCGATTCAGCCAGTTACTCGGGTTTGCCACAGGTTCGGGTTCGCCGCCTTTCATCGCAAGTTGAAAAGCATTTTGCGATCGACGCGGAGGGCGGCGCCATGAAGGATTGGATTCAAAAAAACCGTCCTCGCGTTTGGATTCACCACCATCATTTCATGACCCATTTCCGGTCGCCAGAATACAACCTGACTCGCGCCCATGCTGTCGGTCTTGCACCGCTGCCGGAGATTATTCAGGCCCTGGGGGAGAATCAATGTGGGGCCGTCATCTTTTCCGGCAGTTATTTTGAAGCTGGAGAGGGGGGGCAGGCCGCCGATGCGCCGGTTTCTCCCTATGCGCGCTCAAAGACGCAAGTCTGGCATCTCTTGCAGGAGCTTTGCGCACGGGCAAGGATGCCCCTGTTGAAGGTGGTGATTCCCAATCCCATAGGACCTTTTGAAAATGACGACCGATTGATTCCGTCACTCATAAGATCCGCCCGCTCGGGAACGGAGTTCCATTTGCAGACGCCCCTGGACCAGGCGGACAATTTACCGGTTACTGCGGTGGCTGAAACCTATGCCGACGCCGTTGCCAGGGGCTTGCGGGGAGAGAGCGCGATCCTTCGTCCATCGGCGGGTGCTGAAAGCAATGAATCGCTGGGGCAGCGAGTGAATGACGAACTGATTGTGAAGCGGCTGCATCTTCCCGCCGTGAGTATTCGCAAACCGTCTGCGGAGGTGCCGAAAGCACCGACTTGGCAAAAGGCCTCAGGCGGTAACACCCCACAAGATGAAAGAAAGCCGCGAATTTTTCGCAATCCTACGGTTCCGCTTGCGGCCATCGATTGGCCGCTTTTTTGGGACTTTTACGCGCAAGAGCTACTGGGCGCTGGATTAATAACACCCGTGGCGTCTGCGGGAAGATGAGCGCCGTGAAGGAACGAGTTCTCGTCGGAGCCAACTCAGCCATTTTGGAATGGGTCGCCCGGTTTTGGGCTTGGCAGGGGGACCGTATTTTTTTGATTGGCCGAAATAGTGAAAAGTTGGCCGCTTTGGCCACCGACTTGCAAATGCGCGGCGCCGCTCACGTCGAAGTCATTACCATGGATCTTGCCAACCCGGCGGAAGTCTGGTCCTTCGCCGTTGATTTTTTTGGCGAGCGCGAGCGTTTGGACACCCTCTTGGTTGGATGCGGGGTTTTTGACCCGGAAGTCGAGCGCCAGCCCACCTTTGAAGGTTGCCACCGCCTATGGGCCGTCAATTTTGAGTCGGTGGCGATGATCTTGCTTGCGGCCAAGCCCCACTTTATCCGCAACAAACAAGGAACCATAGCCGCACTCAGTTGCTGGGCGGGTGAAACAACAAGTAAAGCCAGCGAGAACACCGTCTTTGGGGCGTCCAAGGCCGCCTTAAACAGGCTGATGTGCGGACTCCGGCAAGAGCTGAAACCGCACCAGGTCCATGTTTGCACGATCATTCCGGATCAGGTGGATTCCCAGGGGTTGCTCAAGCCCGAGCAAGTCGCTCGCGATATTTTGTTGTCCATGGATCATAAGGACGTCATCTACTCTCCGCCTGGTTTGAAATGGCGGGGATGGGTCGGGAAGCTGGTTGGTGGATTGCAGTGGCGCCGCCCTTAACACAACCTGCCGTTTTCTTTGATCGCGATGGTGTTCTGGTGGAATACGTCGAGTACCTCAGCCGGCTGGAGCAGATGCGGATTCGACCCTGTGCCGGCGCGGCTTTTTCCCGCTTAAAGTCCGCCGGATTTCTCACCGTGGTGGTCACCAATCAGCCCATGGTCGCGCGGGGTCAGCTCAAGGAAAAAGATCTACTGCAAATGCACCACTGGCTGGAGAGGCAGCTCAAATCGCAAGGCGAAGCATGGGATGAGATATACTATTGTCCCCATACTCCGCCCCCTCTGGTAACCCGTGGCGGCTCCGCCGCCCACGCACCGCCGGGTTATGATGCGCAATATGTACGGGAGTGCGAT
>PSRN01000190.1 GCA_003176075.1 Bdellovibrio sp. | reverse complement strand
CCCCTACACTTCAGCGGATACCAATCTGTTGGTTTCAGGGTCCTGCCAAGCCGGAGCAACGGTCAACTACAGCAATGCCGCCACAGGCTCGACATCGTGTAGTGGCACCTATTCATTTACCGTGAACAAATCGACGGATGGCACTTACAACCTGTCGATCTCTCAGACCGATCCGGCGGGAAATGTTTCTCCGTCGGCAAGCTTCCAGTGGATTCGCAACACCGCTCCGCCGTCCACGCCGACGATCACTTCGCCGGCGAGCAATCCTTATTATTCCAACGGCAATGGTGTCACCATCGCGGGGGGTTGTACGAACGGCGACACCGTCTTCATCAGCGGCAGCATGACCAGCTCCGTCGCTTGCGCCTCCGGAACCTATGCGTTCACGGATTCTCATTCAGTCGACGGGACTTACACCTATTCAATCCTGCAGACGAATTCAATAAGCACCTCATCCCCGTCGGCCAGTTTCAGTTGGACGAGGATGACCGTCGTGCCGGCCACGCCGACGATCACTTCGCCGGCCTCGAACCCTCTCACCAACAACGCGAATTCGATCACCATCTCCGGCGGCTGCCAGACGAATGCCACCGTCAATTTATCAGGCAGCGCGACGTCTTCCGCCACCTGCGTGGCGAGCAGTTATTCGATGACGATCAACAAATCCGCGGACGGAACCTACGATTTCTCTGTCTCCCAGACGGACCAGGCTGGGAATGCGTCAGGTTCCATCACTCAAGTCTGGACGCGAGACACGGTCGCTCCGGCGGCTCCCACGGTCACCAAGCCGACGTCGAACCCTTACACCTCGGGCGATACGAACGTGACCGTGCAAGGGGACTGTGAGGCCACGGCCACGGTTCATATGGCGGGTGACAGCGCCCAAAATCAGGTTTGTCCGGGAACGGCCGTGTACTCATTTGATGTCTCAAAAACAGTCGACGGAACTTATAACTATACCCTGACTCAAACCGACACCGCTGGTAACACTTCCGCCGCCACCAATTTCCAGTGGACAAGGGATACCACGGTTCCATTTACTCCGTTGATGACCTCGCCCTCGGCGGATCCCTGTTATTCCAACACGAGTTCGATCACCTTGGTTGCTATTTGTGATGCCACCATCAGCCCGACGGCGGCGGTGGTCAATTTGAGTGGAGATCTTGTCGCATCGGACGTGACCAGCCCCGCCGGATCGCTCAGTCAAGACTGCCCTGCCGGCGGCACTGTGACCTTTGTGGTGAGTAAACCAGTCGATGGCACTTATAATTTCTTTACCACACAGTACAATCCCAACAACGGATTGAGCTCGGCTTCAGATTCCCAGCAGTGGATCAGGATCACCACTCCGCCGGCGGCTCCCACCATCACGAATCCGTCGACTAATCCCTTTACGGCTCCTGGCAATCTAACCATTTCCGGCGGCTGTCAGAACAACGCCACGGTCAATTTGACTGGCGATTCAACTCAAAGCTTGGTTTGCAGTTCCAGCAGTTACACATTCACGGTCGTGAAATCTTCCGATGCCACCTATAACTTTACCTTGAAACAAACGGATTTGGCCGGAAACGTTTCCACGGCGACCACGCTGCAATGGATCCGCAATAGCAATTCTTTGACTCCGCCGACAATCACCACGCCCTCAACAAACCCATATATTTCAAATTCAACGTCGCTCGTTCTTTCGGGAGCGTGCACGGCCGGCTATTTGGTCACTCTCTCCGGCGTGTCGGCTTCAGCCGTCACAACGCCAGCCGGTTCCCTGAATCAAACTTGCAATGGTAGCGGAACTTATAGCTACATCATCGCTGAGACCACCAATCAAACCTACAGTTTAAGTCTGACCCAGACTTTCAATTCGGTCACCTCCAGCGCGGCCACCTTATCTTGGACCTTGGATACCGTCGCGCCGATTGCAAGCTTCAGCTCCACTCCCGCTGCGACGAACTTGAATAATGCAGCCTCCTTCTCGTTCACCTCCAACGAGAGTGGAAGTGAAGTTATCACCTTCAAGTGTAAACTGGACACTGGCTCTTACGCGTCATGCACATCTCCGGTGACTTATTCATCCCTCACCAATGCGTCACACACCTTCAGCGTCATCGCAACGGACCAGGCTGGAAACGCCGGAAGCGCTGTCTCGTACTCCTGGACCCAAGCGGCTTACAATGCGATCGCGCTTTACCACTTGGATAGTGCTTCACCGACGACAGACAGTGGAAACTTCACGCAGGTCGCCGGCTATAATAACAACCTTACGGCCGGTGGAACTCCAACCAATAATGCGAGTGGCAAGTTTGCTCAGGCTATAACTTTTGGTTCGAACAACTACTACTCCGCCGCCGACAATGCGACGCAAGCCTTGGCTCCGCGTACCATGACCGTTGAGGGTTGGGTCCGCGTGACTTCGTTGCCATCGTCGACCGGAAATTACTACACGCTGGTCTCCAAGAATGGATCCTCCGGAAACTACGGATGGGAGCTCCGCCTGCTCAAGGCATCAAACACCAAGAGTGCCCTGCAGCTGGCTTACAGTCTCAATGGCACAACTTTGAGTACGGTCTCGTCGACCAGCTTCACCGTCAATACAAACACATGGTACTACTTTGCGATGACTTGGAACCTGGGGACCGTGAAGTTCTACATGAGTAGCTCATCCAACACCTCCCGCGGCTCCACTACGATTGGTTCCAACTTGCTGCTCTTTGCCACTTCCGCGCCGCTACGCCTCGGAGCCAATCCAACTTCCGGAACAGGGACCTCCCAGTGGTTGAATGGATCGCTGGATGATGTCCGCTGGTCGCAAATGATCCGCACCATCACCTTCCCCAGCGCCGCCTTCACGGCCGATTAGAGGTTCCAGGTACTTTTTGCGGGTCACATAGCGTTAGAACGAATGCGCACGCGAACACATTGAAGTGCCGGCCATACGGGATCATTAAATCTGCATCATTTTTCTATGGCGACACCGACTATTTGCCCTGCGCTCCACTGACGGCACGTTTTGTCATCATCGCTGCCACCCCTGATGCCGCGAGAGTGCTGGCCTTGCAAAATGACTCCACGTCGGCATCCGGGACAAAGCACATCTCTCGTTGTTGCCACGTCGCTGTTAGGTAATGATGATTTAGAAATCGTCTCTCTTCAGTGGTCCATTCGATACCTCGCTTATCCGGTGCTGCAAGCCACTTTTCGTGCACTTCCTTATTTAGATTCTGCAGCTTCTTCTCGGCCCATTCGGCGAGTCTCCTACATCCCGTGGCCTTGTACTGCGCCCGTCGGGTGGGTTCCGAGAGAAAGTCCTCGACGGCACCCTCGCTTGACTCGGCATCGCTGTAAAGGAAAGCGACCTTTTTCAATATTTCACGTTTTTTCTTCGGTTCAATCACGAATTCACTAAATTTCCGACGGACTTGATAGACGTCATCCGCATTTTCGCAAAGCACCTCCTGATGAAATTCCAACGTAATCTTGGTTCACTCACTTCGTTACAAATTTGACCATGGACATACCATAAAAGATATAGTACATATTTGTTATGTGGAAGATTTTCCTGGAAAAGAGCAGTAAAGCACCAAAGGAAATCCGGGAAAAGTTCGAGAAATGGAAGGACATCGTTCAGCTTCAGGGGCCAAAAGGTCTTTTTGAGATTAGAGGTTTTCGCGATCACGCCCTGAAGGGTGAATGGCAAGGGGCTAGAGCCAGCCGACTGAATGATCAGTGGAGAGTTATTTATTTCGTCGTCGCCAGTGAAATTAAGATTTTAGTGATGGAGATTACGCCACATGATTACCGGAAAAAAGGTTAAAGAGATTTTGAAAAGAGGAGAATTCTCTCCGGCTAAAACCCGGGTGTATATGACGCCGGGGCAGTCTTTGCGTGTTATTCGCGAACTTCAAGAACTTTCGCAAAATGAATTAGGAAGACGAACTGAATTACCCCAATCCACAATTTCTGGGATGGAATCTGGCCGAATCAATATCGGCGTGGAGCGTGCGAAGGTGTTGGCTCGAGCGTTGCGAGTCCATCCTGCTGTCATTGTTTTTCCAGGTTGGGAAGTTGGAAAGGCTTCGTGAGCTAAGAATGTGATTTCCGGCTTCTCTGGCTCGATCTTTCTATTTAAACAAATGAGTGAAGTTGATGGTTCCGCATGTGAAGGTGCGCCGGTGGGCGCTGTAACCTGCAGGTAGGGCTGACGGCCGATAGCAGAACTCGAAGACGCCTTCGGCATCACGAACCAGAAGTGCTTGAATCTTTCTTTGCGCGAGGGCCTTGTAAAGGCCGGGTGATCGCAGAAGACTGGCTCGAATCACCACGTCATTGGGTCTGAAATCCTGTTTCTCCGCGTTGCCGTGAATGACATTAATTCTATCCGCCAACCCTAAGCGATGGATCAGGGCGGTCGAGAGTGTGCAGGCCGTGCGGTCCCTATCGACGCAAGTGATTCGCAAATCCGGTTTTTCAATCGCAAATAACAGTGCTGTCATTGGTAAAGGTCCTGAACCCAGCTTCATGATATGTGAATCTGAAGTTAAGTCGTCGTCTAAAAGTTCGATCTCGGACCTCACGAGATCGCGGTAGTTATCAAAATACCAAAACTCTTTGAGAGAATCTATGGTCAAAGATTTCTGCCGTAAAAAATAACGACACCAAAATTGTTCCATGGCGTATTCAGCCCTGCCGCAAAGTCCCGGCAGTTCTTCCAAAGCGGTCGAAAGAAGGGGATTCTTGGTCAATTCACTGGCCCACTCCTGGTCGTGAATCGCTATCAACAGCCGCACGAAAGGACCTAAGGTTTCATTGATGATCGGGTTTTCCGGAGAGAAATCTTTTTGGCTGGCAAGCGTTTGATGAACGGATCGAATGAATTGTGGGATTGACAACTGAAGGTGCATCTTGGAGCACTCGGTTGCAAATGTACCGTCATTAACCGCGGATGTACTTTTGTCAGCCGCGAAAATAGGGTTCACAAAGAGAGCCGCAACAGTCCATGCGGCGATGAATTTACTTATGCTTCGCATGAGATTCCCCGTTCAGGATTGAATTTTCTTATTTGAAGAGGGAACAAATAACCGCAAGGCCGTCAATAGGCACCTGATCACAGTTTACGCGCGAAGCGAGGGCACCGTAGCCGCCACGGGCAATGGGGGAGTGTGACAAATTGTCTCGTTGTTCTTTGCCGACCGGTCTTGATTAGTTTTACAGCTCAATTTATTCGCCATCTGTATTCTTTGTGCTATGTCTAGCCCCTGAAAGAAGACGCCACGCTTATGCTGGAATTGGAAAGCCTCAACGCCGATGGAAACAAAAATTCTATCAAGTACTGGGAGCGATTTGTCCTGGTGGAACGCTCACTTTTGAACCGTGTTGTAATCACTTTGGCGATTGCGGCCGCGGGGTTTGGAATTGTGGCCTTGGCGTACCTGCGGACGGGCAGCTACTTTCCCTCCATCACCATAGTGACCATTGCTTTCATCACGTTGTTTAGCGGCTTGTATTTGGGACTTTTCTTCGGCATCTCGGTCACCCTGTTGGTGGACTACTTCTTCATTCCTCCGGTGGGAACGATACTTGAAAATTCATTCGCTAAAGAACACTTTATCATCGCCGTTGTGCTTGTTGGCGTTGTGATCAGCGTCTTGATTTCCAAACTGCGGGAGTCCTATTGCCGCACGACCCAGATGCGTTGGGATGCCGAGCGATCTCGCAGAGAGCTGCAACGGGAATACAAGTTGGTCGAGACGATTGTGGAAAACATGCCCATTCCGCTATTCCTGAAGGATGCGAATGACAATTTCAGAATCAAAACCTGGAACAAGGCCGCTGAGGATTTGTTCGGCCTTCCCAAGGAAGTGGCCATCGGGAAGTCCGCCGAAGATCTTTTTTCCGTCGAGTACGCCGACCGCTATCGGGCCGATGACCTGAGAGTGACGAGCGCGGGAATTCGGGTCGATATTCCGGAAGAGCCCTCCTATAGTAAAGTACTGGGAGATATTATTTTACGCACCACCAAAGTTCCAATTTTATTGGGGCCGGACAATCAATTGAAATTCCTGCTTGGAATTTGCGAAAATATCACTGAGCGAAAAGCGAATGAAAAAGCCCTCACTGAAGCGAAGAAAGCAGCGGAGGTCGCCAACTTGGCGAAAAGCGCCTTCTTGGCGAATATGAGTCATGAAATTCGAACTCCTCTGGGGGCCATCATGGGTTTTTCGGAACTGCTCGCCGATTCCCGGGTGGCCCCCGGCGAAAAATCAAAGTTTATCGCGTCCATTATTCGCAATGGCGAACTGCTCACCAATATCATCAACGACATCCTTGATCTCTCGAAGGTTGAGGCTGGCAAATTGGAAGTGAACCTCCGGGAAGTCGCGCTGGCGGAGATTTTTACGGACACCAACTCCTTGCTTGAACTGCAAGCTCGCGAAAAAGGGATCGCGCTCAAGATCACCGTCGAAGACGATGTCCCGACCGTGATCAGAACGGACCCGCTGCGTTTGCGGCAGATTCTTATCAATATCGTTGGTAACGCCATCAAATTTACCGCCAAGGGATCGGTGGAGGTTTTTGTCCAGCGGGGACATGACCCCAGCGGTCGGGATGGCATTTCATTCGTGGTCAAGGATTCCGGCAAAGGCATCGAAAAGGGGCAGATCGCCAAACTGTTCGCGCCGTTCTCCCAGGTTCACGTCGATGCCGCCAGAACATATGGGGGAACGGGACTCGGTCTGGTCTTATCCAAGCGGCTGGCCAACCTTCTGGGCGGAGATGTCGTCCTGACTCAAACCGAGGTGAACCGGGGAAGCATTTTCACCGTGACCATCGATCCAGGACCTCTGGGTCAGATCTTTCGCGGCGAATTTAGGCCGCCGGCGAGTGACGCGAGATGGATTCAAGAAAGTCAGTGTCTGAGCGGGATCAAGGTTCTTCTCGCCGAGGACACGGTGGATAATCAAATACTGGTGAGCCGGATGCTGAGCCTCGCCGGGGCCTCAGTCGAATGCGTTTCAAATGGTCGGGAGGCGCTGGACAGGGTTCTTCACTCCACCTTTGATGTCTTGCTCATGGATCTCCAAATGCCGGTGATGAATGGCTATGAGGCGATTGTTGAAATGAGAAGAAGAGGTTATCGCGGCAAGATCGCCGCTTTAACGGCCCATGCGTTGAGCAGTGAGAAGGGGCGGTGCTTGGAGAGCGGATTTGATTCTTACCTGTGTAAACCCGTCAACCGCGGCGCGCTGATCGAAGAAGTCCGCAAGCTGGCGCGTGAAAAAGACTCGATTTCCCATCGCAATTTCAGCTAAATAGTAGCAATGTCAAATGCCCTCAATCTCCTGCAGCTCAGTGAAGGCCATATGGCCTTTGGCTCCCAAACCTTGTTTGAAGATGCTTCCTTCGCGATCAACGAAGGGGAGCACGTGGGGGTCATTGGTCCCAACGGGGCCGGAAAAACAACATTATTCAAGATTCTGCTCGGCCAAGTTGAGTTGGATCGCGGTCAAATCATCAGATCGAAAAATCTGCGCCTGGGCTATTTGTCACAGCACGATCTTTGGTCTCCCGAGGAAACCGGCAACAGCTATCTTGAACGGGAATGCACTTTGCCGGTTTGGCAAGCCAAGGAAAAAGGGCGGGATCTGCAAGTCAGCGAGGAGGTCTTCGCAAAACCGCTTCTCAGTTTGAGTGGCGGCTATCGCATGCGGATCAAATTGATCGGACTTTTGGGGCGTGATCCAAATCTCATGTTGCTCGACGAACCGACCAACTATTTGGATCTTGAAACGACACTTCTCCTGGAAAGATTCCTGCAAAATTACGCCGGCGCCTTTTTGCTGATTTCCCATGACCGTGAAGTCTTGCGCCGCACGTCGGATCACACGCTCGAAGTCGAGTCGGGGCAGATCGTCAAGTACAACGGAAATATCGATGACTACTTTGAGCAGAAAGAGCTGCTGCGGTCGCAGCTGGAGGCGCAAGCGCTCAACCAGGCCGCCAAGAAAAAGGTGGTGATGGATTTTGTCAGCCGCTTTGGCGCCAAGGCTTCGAAGGCCAAACAGGCGCAAAGCAAGTTGAAAAGCCTCGAAAGAATGGAGGCGATTGAGTGGAAGCCCGTTCCCATCCGGGCGGCCATCAAAATTCCGCCTCCGCCCGCCGTCGGCAAGAACGTTTTGCGCCTCGAAGACGCCGAGTTCGCGTATGGCGGGCCGGTGGTTTTGCGGAAAGCCAACGTTGCAATCGATCGCGGCGATCACGTCGCGGTCGTGGGTATGAACGGCGCCGGCAAATCCACTCTGCTCAAGGGATTGGCCGGGACTTTGCCGCCGCTCACCGGGCGGCGTGAGGTGGGCTACCGGGTTCAGCTGGCCTTGTTCAATCAGCACGTGGTTGAAGCGCTGGATGCGACAAAGAATGTTTTGCAATCGCTTGAGGAAGTGGCCTCTCCGGATGCTTCGACCCAGGAAATACGCAACATGGCGGGTTCTTTGCTTTTTTCAGATGAAGCGGTTCGCAAGAAAATAGCCGTTCTGTCGGGTGGAGAAAAATCCCGGGTGGCTTTGGGTCGCGTGCTGTTGCAAAGATCCCCTTTTCTTCTTTTAGACGAGCCGACGAATCACTTGGATTTTCAGACCGTGGAGGCGCTCACGCAAGCGTTGAATGCCTATGCCGGAACCTTGGTGGTTGTCAGCCATGACCGCGGCTTTGTCCGGCGGGTGGGAACGAAAATTCTTGAGGTCGCGGACGGCCATGTCCATGTCTATCCCGGCTCCTACGATGAGTATGTTTGGAAGCTTCAGCACTCGCTGATGCCCTCCGCGCCGGCACCGGCCGTCGCCTCGGCAGCCTCATCGGCATCTGCGTCGGCAACCGCAGCCGCGTCCGCATTGGCAACCGCACCGGTTACCGCATCGCCGAAATCTTCTTCCCGGGACTTATCTAAACGGGCCCGTCAGCTGGATCGCGAAATCGCGAAGGCGGAAGCCGAAGTCGCTCAGTTGGAAAAGGAAATTCAAGAGCTTCATGGGCTGGTGGCCGGCGGCGGTCTCGACTTCGCGAAGCTGAGTCAGATGACTCAAATGATCGGGCAAAAGACTGAAAGTTTGGCGAAGGCCGAAGCCCGTTGGCTTTCGTTATCGCACGAAAGAGAGACGATTTAATCACCTGCAAATGTGCTTGGCCCATTCCATGACCAGAAGGGCTGCATCGTAAGCCGCTTGGATTTCCTCACGTGTGATCCGCAAAGCCCCTTCCTCGTAGCGGCGAATCGAGGCGAAGGGATTGAGGGCCGTCCACTCAAAGCCCCCAGGAGGGTAATTGGAGGCGGGAAGCAAAGCGATCAAAATCCCCAAGTCATGAACGAGGGGAAAAGCGATCTGCTTCTTGATGAGGACAGACTTGATCGCTTTTTCAACCGCCTGTTGAATCATAAAGGGAATATTTTCGAGCCGACCTGGCTTGGGAGCGTTCAGCAACGCCAGCGCAGTTGCCAGATCTCCTGCCGCGATCTGCAGCAAATGTGTCGCATATTCCTTGGGGAACAAATTCGGCTTACTTGGTGTCATGAGGGTAAATCAAAAGTCCTTCCAATTTTGCGATGCGGGAAATTCCGCCGTCACGCTCCTGATTTTCAAATTCACTCTTTGTCTTAAAGATCCAGTCGACAGCGACTGCAGAAAAGAACGGCTGGTTCACCACTGCAAAATATTTGAGCTGATCAGCACCCCGTGGGATGACGACCAGCAGATCCAAATCAGAATCGACAGTATTTCTTCCCTCGCTGGCCGAACCAAAAAGGTAAGCTTGCTCCACTTTCAATTGGGTGGCCAATTTTTCAACGAGCTGTAGAGCGATCTTCTTGCCATCAAAGGCTGGTGCGAAATTTGGGCTCAGACGGAGTAGGCGGGACATGAAACCAGTATGTCGAATTGAAGAGAATTAAGCAAAAGATCTCGTGATGAAAATGGATCAAAAGCCGACTCGCTGACCATTTGACCAGGCAGATTGGTGATTTATCATCGAAAATCGCTGGGGTACTCTTGTGTCCCCTGAACTCTGTGAAGGTGGAAACGATCAGAACCGTTTCCAATTCCACTCTGTAATTTCAACCCGGTGGATTGATCTTTCGCCTGCCCCTTCTTTACGTCGGGAGTTTGCAAGTCAGCTTTACGACCTTGTCGCGCGCAACGGCGTTCATAATACCCGGATTTGCGTCTGCTATGATGGCTGCTGAATTATAAGGTCTGACGATCTCTGGAGTTCTTGCGCAGTGATTTCTTGATTTCTAAGTAAACGGCTTCGACATTTTCAGGCGTTCCTATGGCCAAAGCCGCCACCGCAGCTCCCCCGGCCAATCCCGTGGCTATGGAGCTCGCGGAGGGGAATTGGTGATGTGGCCAAACGAGCCTTGACATCAATTTCAAGTGAGGTCGATGCAGTCGCTCCGAGACCCCGCTTGGAGGGGCGTCACTGGCGCCAACCGCTAAGACAAACTGGTTGTCGGCGGGTGACAGGACAGAGTCCCCGGGGGTGTTATCAATCATGACGATCCCGTTCCCCCAAGCTGTCAGCCAGAAAACATCCGAGTGCGAAAAGGATCCGCCCCGCCACAAGACGCGGGCATGGTATTCACCCGGTTTCAGACTTAATTCAATCTCCTCCCGCGGATAATAACTTTGGTTCTTTTCAAAGTCGGCACCCGTTTCCTTTTGTTTGAGAGTTGATGAAGCGATCAGCTTTTCGTTTTGATCATAAAGGTATAAATCAAGATCGTTTTTTGTCCCGACTTCAGTCTTGTTAGGTACCTTATCCCAAGTCAGGATCAAACTCAGGGGGCAAGTCTTAGCCTTTTTGAGCGCGGTCGTGTGTTTGCTGGCTCGCGATTCGCTGGTGTTGAGCGTGGGCTCAGGAACCGAAACACATCGAATGCGGACACTTTCACGAGGGCCTGGCAAGTGAATCCAAGAGCTGTTTTCTTTTTTGTTGTAACGACCGATGTACATCAGTCCGTTAAAGTCGCCAACCGCATTGATCCAGATAATTCCGTGGTGAGCGGCTTCGTTGACCACGGCATTGACGAAGCCGTGTCCGTCGCCATTGCTGCCAAATTCGAATACTTGGGCGTGGATGACAATGTCGAACTTTTCCTTAATCACCTCATCCACCGCGGCTTTAAAGCGGGGGAATCCGTAGGTGTTGAAAAGATGAAGTTCCATTCGATCAAGCCCCACGGTTTTTTGCACCACGTGGGAGACGAGTTGCGCCACGAGTGTCCCGTGCCATTCAGTGGAATCTTCGCCGGTGTCGGGTCCCTCATGGTAAACAGTATTCGCAGGGATGGTGTGGCCGAGTTCCTGTTCATAGGTCAAAAAACCGTTGTCAAGGATGGCGACCTTGACTGGCCCTCGTCGTTGACAGCATTTGCGACTGAACTTGGTATAATCGAACTGGTTGTCGATTTCCTTCCAATTAAGAATCTGTGGGAGGCGCAACCTTTGGTGGGTGGACTCAGCGGCCTCCACCGCAGGGGTTGGAACGAGCATGACCGCAAGGCTTGCGGTCATGGCGTGGGTCCAAACGACGGTCAAACCTAGTTGAGTCAGTCCTCTGGTGAAGAATCTGAAAGATCGAAAGCCATCCATAACTTATTTTCCCCATCCAATTCAATTCTTCGGCTCGTTCAAATCAGATCGTCGAGATCGTCAGATCAATCAATCGTCAGATCAGTAGACGTTGCCCCATCCCCAACCGTTTTGGCCATAGGCATTGGACCAATCTCCGCCCCAGGGAGTGGGACGCGCACCCGCCCAATCGCAGGCTGCGTAGTTATAGCCGACGCCACCAGCGTAACCGTATCCACCGCCATAATCTGCCCAACCTGCATAAGGGACTACTGTACCGGTGGTGACTGTGGTGCTTTGATAGTAACTCGTCACTGTTGGAGTAAACCAGTTGAAGGCACTCAGAAGTCCACCCCACCCAAAAAAGCAGGCCTGTTTGGAATGCATACCAGCCGCTTCTCCGTATTTCTGGATAGCCTGCCGTTTCTTGGTATCTTTCTCGGCGAAGGCATTTGCCGCAATGGCCTTCAATTTTTTCAAATCACGCGTGTTACTATGATCAAGTGTTACGGGGACTTGTGCTTTTACACCCTCCAACGTTGCTCGTGATAGCTTTCCTTGGGGTGTTCGAACGAAATAAACAGTTGTCATTCTATTGAGGGAGTCGGGTGTCCTCGCTACCGCTTCTTCGGAGTGGCGAGCCTCGCATATGCCAGCCACCGAGAGCGCAGCCCCGACCAGAATCAGCAAAATTGATTTTGAGATGTTCACAAAAACCTCCTTAAGAGACGGGGTTCATACAATCTGGAAGCTTCGCCTACATCCTTACGCCGCAGCGAGCAAGCGCGAAGTGCCAAAAATGCGGGCGGTTTGAACAAAATGTTAGGGTCTTGCAAATTCTTCATTTGAGAGGGCATGGAAAGGGCCGTGGATCAAGCAGCTAAGAGCAATGGCAACAGGTTAGGGAGTCTGACGATCTCTGGAATCGTCTGGAAGGAGGCCGACCTTAACCGGTTGCCATTGCAGTTAAGAGCAAGTGTTAGTCATCGCCGCCAGCACCTGCTTGATCGGCTGGCTGCGCAGAAGGTTCAGCTTTTCAGCCACCAACGCGAGAAATACGCGGTCGGCCGCAAGGCTTTGTGGGAAAACCTCGGACAAAGAAAAAACCCTCTTAACCTGGTCGTTAATGGTGGATCCCACCAGTGATTTGATCCGCGCGGCCAGGGGATCCTGCAGTCTTTCCGGCATTACTTCCCAGGCGCGAATCCAGCCGGCAATCCCTAATGCGTAAGGCGCGGCGGCCGAGCCTTGTTGGCGGCGAGAAAGCGCGGGGACGAGCCAGCGTTGCGGAATTTTTTGGGACCCGTCAGCGGCGATTTGTTCCAGCCGGTGAGCCAGTTGGGGATTGGCTAAGCGCTGAAGCAAGGCTTGTTGATAGGGCCCAAGGTTCGCGGCTGAGTGGCCACCTGAGTGGTCACCTGAATCCCCAGCTGAGTGGTCAGTTGAATGGTCAGTTGAATGGTTAAGTGAAAGCCGCAAAGTCGCGGTGGCCGCGGCCATCAGCTGAACAACCACTTGCCGTAGCGGCGGCTGGTTGATCGCTTCATGGACGAAGGTTTCGCCCATCAGCAGTCCCAGATAAGCAATCAAGGAGTGGCTGCCATTGAGGAGGCGAAGTTTCATCTCCTCAAAAGGCTTCACATCCTTGACGAATTGGGCGCCGGCAAGTTCCCAGGGCGGGCGCTGGCCAGCGAAACGGTCTTCAATCACCCACTGACGGAAGGGCTCGGTGAAAAGAGGCACCTCATCTTGCACCCCAAACTCGGCGGCGAGACGGGCGGTCTGCGCGGGGTTGGGAGCGGGAACGATTCGGTCGACCATGGTGTTGGGAAAGCTCACATGCTCGTTCAAGAAATCCTTGAGCGGCATCATCGTGGAACTCTGAGGTCCCTTCATCGCCGGAATGTCCGCCAGAAATTGCCGCAGGCGACGGGCCAGCAGGTCTCCATTCCCCGAAAGGTTGTCGCAGGAAAGGACGGTCACCGGTCCAGAGCCCCGCAGCGCGCGCAGCAACAATCCCATCGCCAGAGTCCCCAGCACTGAATGGGGAGCCTCATCG
>PSRN01000125.1 GCA_003176075.1 Bdellovibrio sp. | reverse complement strand
TCTCCTCCGGCAGGGGCCGCCGATGGCGGCGTCAATGGCGGAGTCAATGGGGGTGTCAAACCCTTGGACGGCGTTAAGATTGAGTCCATAGAGACCTATTTAAATCCCAGTAAGAATCACCTGGATGTGGGGCTGGGGATTTGGCCGACGAATCCATATTGGAATGGATTCAGTCTCGAAGGATCTTATCTTCGCTATTTTTCTAAGACGTTCGCGTGGGATGTTGTCGATGCCGCCTATGTTTACACCGTGGATTCGGGCCTCACTTCTGAGCTCGCCAGCACTTTCAATCGGGAGCCCACTCAAATCGAGAGGATCAACCTGGTTTTGTCGTCCAATCTTATCTTCACGCACGCCTATGGTAAGTTTGTTTTTCTTCGGGAGTCCCTGCGCTATTTTCGCAGTTCCTTGTATTTCGGTCCCAGTTACATCAATACGAACCTGCGCGGGACTTTTGGCTTCGGCGTGGGTTGGCGCTTCGACGTCTATATCAGCGAGGGAAGTTCCATCGTCTTTGCCCTTCGTGATCTCTATGCATTGAACGTGCGTAACGGCAACAATATCAATCTCTTTATGGGGTCTTCCTTTGGTTTTTAGAATCTTCCTTTCGGCCGTGCTGGTCTGTGTCCCAGCTTTGGCCGCGCAAAAGTGGGTCGGGCAGATCCCGAAACTCGCCGAGAAGGTGGAAAGCTGGCATGAGCTTCTCTCGGCCTTGCGCGAAGCCCATCTTCCTTTCGGTTCTCTTGTCGCGTCCGGAGACATCCTCAATTTTTTTGGCGACCTGCCAAGCAAGGAGCTGGCCTACGCGACGATTATTTCCTTGATTGACGAAGGTTATCCTTTCTCGGCGCGTCCCCTCTTTATCCCCGGCGACATTGAGCCCGGCAAGGACGCCAGCTATCGACAGAGCTATTTGCTCTATAAGGGGATCGTCAACGCCGATAAGAAAATGGACAAGTGGGCCGAGCATTATTTTTCCAAGCTCGATCAGGAGAATTTTCCAAAATATCTTTTCTATTTGGCCAGCGAACATTATCGCAAGGGCGAGGACGCCAAGGCCATTGAACTTCTCAGAAAAGCGCTATCTTTGACCAAAGGAGCGGAAAATGCCGTTTTCGCCAAGAAAGTGGCTCGCAACCTCGCGCGCATTTATTACGAGCTGACCCAGTATGAGAAATCGTACGAAATCTACGAAAGTTTTCTCCTGAAGACCAACCCGATAAACCCGGGAGATTGGTTGGAGGGAGCATGGAACCTGTATCGCCTGCGGCGCTATCCCGAAGCCTTGGGCTATCTTTACAATATGGAAGCGAAATCTTCCGGTCCCAATGTTCTTCTTGAAAAGTACGTTTTGCGGGCGCTGATCTATCGCGAATATTGCTCGGTCGAATCGACCAAAGCGTTGATAGATAGTTTTACCCAGGATTTCGGCCGGCTGATCAACAGTATCAAAACGGGCGAGCCGTTGAACCGCCTGCCTGAACTGGGGAAACTGGAACACCCGCAGACTCTCAATTACCGACAGGTTATTCAGACTCTCGATGAATTGGCGAGAGAGTCACAATTGATCCCGCAGCTCCCAAGCAAAGTTCAGCCCTTGGCGCGTTACGTTTATTCCTCTGAAATCGAACACCTCAAGAATGATAAACAGCTTCTGGAAGAAAATTCGCTTGAGATTCTGGCCCGCCACCTCGTGATCTTGGGTGAAAGTCTCAATTTTTCGGGATTCAACGTGGCTCTCGAAAAATATAGTCCGGAAAGGGTATTTTCCGAGCAAGCGGCGGCGCCGGTCGTGTTGATTGACGAAACGGAAGACAACCAAAAGTTTCGTCTCCACTGGATTCAGACCGGCGATTTCTGGCGTGATGAACGTCTTTATTATCGGGGGCTATTGGAAAATCGATGCGACAAGTGATACCAATTCCATTTGCTTCGTGTACCTTCGTTGCTCGGTCGGTCGGCTTGTGCGGCGTGCAGTTAGCACGCCTCCGGTTTTTGCGGCGTGCGTGTGGCACGCCTCGCGCCTTCCTCGGTCGCGCCTCGGTCTACTTTGCAACTGGAATTGGTATACGGAGACTTTTTCTTTTTCTCTTGATGACGGGCGTACAGGCGACGTGTGGCCTGGCCCTCGCGGACGAGGAGGCGGGGTCGGACGCGCCCGCGCCAGTCCCCACGGCGACCAAAACAGTCAATGAAGACCCGAAATTCCAGGAGAAACTCACGGACATGCTCGCCCGTACCGAGAAGTCATTGAAACTGATCCGTGAGCAAATCCTGCAGAATCAAAGCGCCCCCTTTCTGGCGAATCTTTACCTTCAGCTCGGCGATCTGCTGGCGCAGAAGTCGACGACTCTTTACTACATGCAGATGGAGCGTGATAAAAACACGGATCTCAAGGTGCAGGCGACCAAGAAATTTTCTCCAGTCGTCGTGGCTCAGAAAGAAGCCATTTCGGTCTACGAACAAATTCTTCGCGAGTTCCCCAAATTCGACAAGCGGGACAAAGTGATGTATCGCCTGGCGATCTCGGAAAAATCAATCGACGAAGGAGCGGCCTTTGTCGCGACAGCCGAGCGCTTGATCAAGACCTATCCGCAATCGAAAGAGGCGACACAGGCCCGCCTGATGTTGGGCCAGCATTTCTTCGACATGCAGGATCTTTCCGAGGCCTTGAAACATCTCAAAGTGGTGATGGAAAGCCAATACCCGTTTGAACGAGACGCCGCCCGTTACAGGGTCGGTGTCATCTACATTCAGCAGGAGAAACACGCCGAGGCGTTGCAACTTTTCGCGAAGGTGGCCACCGACGATGAGCTGAAGGATGAAGACAATCCATTGGAAGTTTCCCTCAAGACAAAGACCGTCAGCTCAAACGTTAAACGGGAAGCATTGATTGATTCGGTTCGCGCTTACACGCAAGTCTACAAGACCAACCCGGACCCGGTGGGCTTTTACTCCAGGATTGCTCCGACGGAATCCCTGTTCCAGGAAACCATTGAAAAACTCGCCTATCGATACATCTTTCTCAAGAACTACAGCTCGGCCATTCGTTTGCTACGAACCTTGAGCGAACGCACGGCGGATCCGCAAAAGGTCGTCAACGTTTACCACGAGGTGCTGCTGATGATTCCGGTGAATGACCGGATCGACCTGCCGGTGGAGGAAATGCAGTTTGTCCTTGAAAAATACAATTACTACATCACCCATTACACCGTCACCGCCGACACCAAAAACAAGATGTTCGATTTCTTCGAAACGCAAATCCGCGAGCTGGGCACCCACGCCCACGACTTGGCGAAGGCCGAAAAAGATTTCGCGCGAAAAAAGCACTTGTTTGAGCGGGCCAGGCTTTTCTACCACCTCTATTTGGCTTTCTTTGAGAAAGGCCCCCGGGCGGTGAAGATCGCGATCAATTTGGGTGACGTCTATTACAACCAGGGAAATTATCTCGAAAGCGGTTCTTTTTATTTGCGTGTTTTTAGCGGGGAGTTCGGCACTCCGACCGAGAAGGTGGCCCTGATTCAGAATTCCATCCTGGTGCTGCAAAAATCCGCGGACTATTCATTTTATGAACAGCTGCGAGTCAAAGGTTTGCTGGTCAAGGCGATACGCACTTACATGGCGTTCGATCCGAAACAGCAAAACGATCCGGGGCTCAATTTTAGTTTGTGCAAAATTTATTACGAGCAAGGATTTTACGACCACGCGCTGGATGATTTGCTCCAATACATGAAGCGCTTTCCGAATTCGAGGGATGTGGAAAACGCGACGGATCTGATCCTCAGTTATTTCAACACCCGCAGCGATTTCAAAGGTCTCACGGAGTGGACCCAGAAAATTCTGGCGCTCAACCTGCCGAACACGAAACTCAACCAACGTTTGAAAGACACGCACGCCAAGGCGGTATTGCGAAAACTCGATGAGCAGATCAAGACCACGCAAGGGTTTGACATGTTCGCGCAGGGAAAGACTTATCTGCAGACGGCCCTGGCCTCCAGCGATTTGGCCACCCGGTCAGTGGCTCTCGAGCAAGCCCTTGGGCGAAGTAAGGCCGAGCGGGATATCGATACTTTTTTGGCCGCGGCGGGCGCCATGGCCAACTCGGAGCGGTCGCCAGCGAAGAAAGGCGAGATCTACTCATCGATGGCGGATGAAAGCTTGGCGGTGACCCGCTTCGCGAGAGCCCTGGCGATTTGGGACGAGATGGCCCGCACCGTGCCAGCGGCGAAAACCAGCGCCCTCTTCGAGAAGAAAATTCGCTTGCTCCTGATGTTGCATGACACGGTTCAATTGGGCGCCAACTTGAGCAGCCCGCAAATGAATGCCATCAATTCGGCGACCAAGAAAAGCCTGCAGCAGCAATTGATGGGCATGATGGATTCGACCGTGGCCTTGCCTCCTGTCGTTTACAATTACCTTGTTCAGAATGCCGCCAATGACGACGATTGGTCAGCCCTCGCAAAGTCGGCCCCCAAGATGCCGGAGCAAAGCCGGCAGCAAGTCCTGCGCAACATTTCGAGCCGATGTGGTGATTCGTTGCGTTTTGGTATTTGTAAGCGGCAGGCATGGCCACGGACGGCGGCCATGGTCTCGCAGTTCGCCCAGGCGGTCGCCCGAACTCCGGGCCAACTCGCCAATGTGGAGCCCACCGCGGGAAAAATGAACGTCCTTCTCGATGAAATCAAACGCCTGGAGGGGAGCGCCGATCCGCAACTCGACGCTCAAATCAATGTCGCTGCATCCGAAGTGTATCGCCAGTTTGCCGGCTTCCTGCAAAGGACAGCTCAAGCGAACAAGGAGGTGGCCGCCATCTTGAATCAAAAGGCGAAGGAAAGTCTGACCGCCTCAGCGCAAAGCCAAAATCAATGTCTCGCCGTTGTCCGTGCCGCTCCTTCAATTCCGCAACATGTCTGTCACTCGGGTGTGCGGGCACAGTTGGAGGTCGTGCAGCTCAGGCAGCCGTCAAGTCAGGCGCCGTCGATTTCCGGGGACCCGCATTTTCCCGAGGCGATCGAACTGCAAAAAAAGATCTTTGTGGATCGCAAGAACTGGCGAAATCTTTTTGATCTTGCGGAGCTATACTTAAAAAACGGTTACTACAATCACGCCGCCGCCGCCTCGATTTACGGGCTCTCCTCGTTTCGTGACGACGAGCAGGACTTCGGCGCCATCCTCGGCTGTGCCGTGGGGAAGATGGGTTTTCTGGGCGAGGGATTGTACCATCTTGAGAAGGCGGGCGATATCAACAATCACAAGCAAGTTTGTATGGCGGAGTTCAAGCAAAAGCGGGGAGAGCGATGAAGCTGCTGGGTCTTTCACCGATCATCGTCTGTACCGCCATCCTGGCGATCATTCCCCCTGGCCTGGCAGCCGGAGCCGGGAGCGGGCACGACGCGGCCACATCTTCAGCCACCCCTTCAGTCACTCCTTCGGCCGCTCCTTCGGCCGCTCCCTCCGTCACGTCGTCGGCTTCTTCTGTCTCTGCCAAGTCTCATGAACCAGACGTGCCGTTTCTAGAGAGCTTTCCGCAATTGAAAGACTATATTTATCAGGAACCGGCCTCAAAGTTTTATCTGGGACTGGGCGGAAGCCCGCTGGGTATTTTGAAGGACCGGGAGATGTTCACGGTCAATTTCTTTCAGTTTCATTACTTTGGCGAGTCATGGGATTTCGAGATTTTCAATGCGTCGTTCGGTTTCACTCATGCCCAAAACGCGACTTTTCAAGCGAATTACTTTACCTTTCGGACGACCCCCAAGTATCGCATCAGTGAAATTTTCAGTATCGGGCCGATTCTAGGATTTGAATTCGTGAGCTTTCCGAATATTGGCTCGCATCTCAATAATGGTCAGCTTGAAACGAAAGAAGAGCCGTTTTCATCCAGGGGCGCCATTGCCGGAGTCATGCTGACCGAAACTTTTAAGATGGGACAAAAAAATCTGCTTCAGATTAGCCAACTGGCGTTCAAAGAGACTTACTCAACCACGCAATCGCCGGATCATTGGCATTATATTTATGATGAATCCAGCTTAAACGCAGACCCGACATTGATTGGCGCGGGTCTGCTGGTCATGCTCGAAGTTTCTTATCTTTATTGAATCACTTGTTGAATCACATTCCCTCGGTCATTTTTCAGATCAGATCGCGAAGAAAGACATGGGCTGGACAAACCCGTATTCCTTCGACGGACTGGTAATCCTGCTTTCCATTCAATGAAATTTGGTAGGCAGGGACTCTTGGATTCTTGGCGCAAAGATATCTTAAGGCAGGATGAATATCGCGATCAGAGAGTTTGCATTCCACAAAGAAGGAGGGGAAACCATTCTCTAATACAACAAAATCGACCTCTCGGCCGTCTGTGTCTCGAAAATAACGAAGCTCGACATCGCGACCCTCACTGTCTTCCATCCAATAGATATATTTTAGCAAATGAACTGCAACCAGATTCTCAAACCGGGCTGATTCCTCTGCGATCGATGCCCAGTCAAACAAATAGCATTTTTGTTCCTTTTTCACGGCGCGAATTCTTGGCCCTCCAACAGGGGATAAACGAAAGACTGCATAGAGTCTTTCGAGTATGGTCAACCACTTTGCTACTGTCTTGTGAGCCAGTTGAAGATCTTCACGCAATGAATTGACCGAGAGCGGGGCACCCACACAAGCGGGGAGGCGACCCATGAGTAGTTCGAAAGAGCCAAGATCCTGCACCATCTCCAAATTACGAAGATCTTCTTGGACGAGCCTCGTGCGATACTGCTTTGACCAACGGCGAGTCTCAACATCGGACTGCCTTGAAAATGGCTCTGGAAATCCGCTGTAACGAAGCAGGGACGAGAGGTCGCCGTATTTTTTACCGTGAACTTCGGCAAGAGTGAGAGGTAAGAGCCGAAGATAATGATATCGACCTTGGAGGGAATCACCCCCAAAGCGATAGAAATCAAGTTTTGCACTGCCAGTCACAAGGATCTC
>PSRN01000124.1 GCA_003176075.1 Bdellovibrio sp. | reverse complement strand
GATCATGCCCTCAAGCCCCAGGCGCCGCCCATCATCAGGATGAAAGATTTGCGTGATGCCGTAGGCCTCGAGCTCCTTCTTTTCCTCGTGGATGATCACGCCGCCGCCCCCGCCGAAGATGCGCACATAGCTGGCCCCGGCTTGATCCAGAAGATCCTTCATGTATTTGAAGTATTCCATGTGACCGCCCTGATAGGAACTCACACAGATGCCTTGCACGCCCTCTTGCAGGGCAGCTTCCACCACATCTTTCACGGAGCGGTTGTGACCCAAGTGGATGACTTCGGCCCCCGCGTCCTGCAAGAGTCGGCGGATCAGATTAATGCTGGCATCGTGCCCATCAAAGAGGGAAGCCGCGGTCACGATACGAACGGCGTGGGTGGCGGAGCCGCCACGGGTGTGATATTTCATCGGGCAATCCCCTCAGGTTCCTTGAAATTGAGGCTTTCTTTTGGCGAGAAAGGCCGCCAACCCTTCCCGCATGTCATGGGTGTCGAACAATTCAGTAAAAGCGTCAATTTCAATTGCGGCGGCGGCACCGAAGGAAAGACCTGCCCCTTGCAGAATGGCTTTCTTCGCCGCCGCCAACGCCAAGGGACCTCGCGTCGCCATTTGCAGCAGCGAGCGGCGCGATTCCTCGATCAATTTCTCACGGGAAAAGACCTTCTGGACAAGGCCCAGAGCCGCCGCCTCCCGTGCCGCCAAGGGCAAACCCGAAAAGATCAACTCCCGCGCCCGGTTCACTCCCAACAGCCTGGTCAGTCTCACCGTTCCGCCAAAGCCGGGAATCAGCCCCAGTCCCACTTCCGGCAAACCCAATTGAGCGCCTTCCGCCGCGTAAATAACATCACAAGCGAGGGCGAGTTCCAGGCCTCCACCAAGGGCAAATCCGTTCACGGCAGCCACGACAGGAAAGGGGAGAGCCTCAATGGCGGCAAAAACCTGATGGCCTCGTTCAGCGAACTCGCGTGTCCGATTGCAACTGTCGCCTTCGCCGCGCACGCTGCCCGTGTTGGGCAGGTCCGCAATCTCGCGCAGGTCGGCTCCGGCGACAAAAGCCTTTTCACCGCCGCCGGTGAGGATAGCCCCGCGCAGCTCCTGTGGAAACTTCGGCGCGAGCTCACGAAAGGTGGCCAAAAGTTCCCTAAGCACCGACGTGTTCAAAGCATTTAAAGCGCCAGGCCGATCAATGGTGATCTGCGCGATTTGGTCAGAAATTTGATACTGGACGGTCGACATCTCGGTCCCCTATCCCTGCCCATACTGATAAAAACCCCGGCCTGACTTTTTTCCCAGCCAGCCAGCTTCAACATACTTCATCAGCAGAGGACAAGGACGATATTTGCTATCACCCAAACCTTCGTGCAACACCCCCATGATGGCGAGACAAGTATCCAGGCCGATAAAATCCGCCAGCGCCAACGGACCCATGGGTTGATTGGTGCCCAGTTTCATGGCCTGATCAATGGCTTCGACGGAGGCCACCCCTTCGTGAAAAGTGTAAACCGCTTCGTTGATCATCGGCATCAGGATGCGGTTGACGACAAATCCCGGCATATCCTTCGCGCTCTCCACGAAAGTTTTTCCCAATCTCTCCGCCAGTTGGCGAACAACCGCGAAAGTTTCATCGGCGGTTTGCAACCCGCGGATTCCTTCAACCAAAACCATCAACGGGACAGGGTTCATGAAATGCATGCCGGCCACCAGCTTCGGCCGTCTTGTCGCGGCCGCCATGCGCGTGATGGAAATCGAGGACGTGTTGGTGGCCAGAATCACCCCCGGCCGCGCCACTTCATCGAGTTCGCGAAAAATCTTTTCCTTCAGGACCACGTTTTCGCTGGCCGCCTCGACGATCAGATCGGCCTTCTGTAAAATCGAAGCCTTCTGTGAAATCGATGGTTGAGCCTGAACTTCGATCCGTTCCAGCAGCCGCTTTTTTTGCGCTTCAGTCATGGCGTTTTTCTTGATGAAGCGATCGCAGGAGGAGGCTATGGCAGCAATGGCTTTTTGCAGCTGCGGCTCCGACACGTCGGTCATCACCACCCGCAAACCTTGGGCGGCCGCGACCTGCGCGATGCCGCTTCCCATTTGGCCCGATCCAACAACGCCCAGGGTTTCAATGCTCGATATGATTTGCGTTTGTTTATCTAGCAAGTTCTGATCTTGCACCTTCAGACCTCCAGTGTGAGAGGTTTCTTGCCATAGCCGGGAAAAACAGTCACTTCAATAAATCACCAAAAAAACAGTCACTTCAACAAATTGGAGTGCAGGCGAAAAATCAGCCAGAATTCGTAATTGGGGTCACGGTTGGGCTCATCGTTGCGTGAAGCATAAAGAGTCAGCGATTGCAAATTGTCGGCACTGGCCAGGACAACTCCCAATCCGGGAGTGGAAATGCGGGTGCCCGAGTCGGTCATGTCTGAACTCGTCTGTTCATAGCGAAGCAAAAGACTGGCGTCGCCGCCGAAGTTCCAGACGACATCAGCCCGCCCCCACAAAAAGGGATGGGTTCGCTCTTGTTGGATCAAATCCCCCCGTCCCGCTTCCAGCAGGAACAAACTTCGACCCTCTTCTTTAAAAAGCGAAAGAATGGCATAACGAATTTTCGCGTCCGCGGAAGAATCGAAGACAAAACCCTCGCGGGAGGCGGCGACGCTCCCTTGGGTTGAATCATTGCTGGTGTGCCCTGTCGAAGCCGTTAAAAGAAGACCCCAACCATCGGAATCCTTGTATTGCCACAGGCCCGAAAACCAAAGTTCACGGTCCTTGTCGGCGCCGGACTCGCCATTGTGAACCGACAGCGCCGTCGCCCAGGGTTGGGTGTCCCAGCGAAATTGCAGTCCGTAATCACGTTGAAGAATCCAGCCGCGTCGCCGCACGGCGGATTCGGGAAGAACCGAATTCCACTCGGGAAAGGCCCCTTCAAAGCCCTGCGGCACGGCCAGCAGGCCGGCTCGCAGATCCCCAACGGAACTACGTCCTTCCATCCAAGCCTCCACCACTTGAAACCGCGGATCCTGCGTCGGCGCGTACCACACCAGAGGGCGGATCAAATCGCTGCTGCCCAGCTTAATGATGGCCTTCACCCGTTCGTCCCTTTGCCACTGAAAGCCGATCCAGCTCTCATCCAGTTCAAAACCACCGGGACCCGACTGCTGGTAATGCAAGCGGGGAGAAAGAAAAAGATCCAAAAAACGAAACCGGCCCATGGACTCGAACTCCTCGGCCGGCGCCAAGGCTGGAAAGAAAATAAAAATCCCGATTATCCCGATTAGAAGAAAGACCAGTCGATTCATTTGCCCATCAGTGTAGACTTAGAATGGGGGAAGAGTCCAGATTGCTTTCCTCTGGTCTTGTCGCCGGATTGAAGTTTGCAAAAATAGAAAGATGAGGGTGCCGTTCATTCTTCGCTGTCTCTTCTTCAACTTTATCATCTGCCAATTCCAATTTTTGTTTTTCGTGCCCAGTTCGCTGGCCAGCGTGGGCGGCGCTGTCCAAGTCGGCAACGCCAGCCCCTTTTACCGCAACCCGCAAAGCCTGTTTCCTTCGGGTCAGGCAAACCCCTTGGATCTGGAAAGAAAAAAAATCAGGGAATTCCAGGAAATCGTCCTGACCGTCACCAAAGATGGCCGCACCTACCGACTCCCCGACTCCGCCCTGGTGCGTGACTTGGATCTCAGCGCGCGCGTGGCCCATGCCAGTTCCGGTCAAACAGGAACCCTGATCGGCAACCGCGGGCCCTGGATGTACGTGTTGAACGATAAGACCGCGGCGAAAGAGTGGTGGTCCATTCATGAAACACTGCCTTTGCCCGACGATCTGGGTTTCGCCCTTCCGCTCACCGACGTGCCGCTGCGGCGGGGCCCAGGGTGGAAGGAAGAAACGCTGAGCGAGATCAAGGCCGGCAGCAAACTGCGCATCCGCTCGTTTTCCGACCAATGGGTCAAGGTCGCGCCGGCGACCCACCCTCACCAGGTCGGGTGGGTGGAACTCGGCGCGCTGGTGATGAAGTTTGACTTCGCCACCTTTGTTCTTCCCCGCCAGGGCCATTGGACACCCGTCCGGTACCGGCAGGGGAGCTACCTGGTCACCGGAGCGAATGATCAAATCAACCTGCAAGAAATCCAAGCGGTCATGACCCGGCCCGATCTGGCCATTGTGGCTGATGATTCCCGCGTGCAAACGCTTCACCTTCGCAACCTCGTCAATATTCAAAAGTGGGAGTATATCATTTGGGCGGTCAGCCGCCTGCCTGGACACGGCGAAATTTTTTGGAAAACGAACATTCCAGGGGCGGAGGCGCAAGGCGAGGATGTCTCCTTTGAGGAAATCTTGAAAAAGCCCGTGTACTCGGTCGCCTTCAATACGCACAATCCGCAATCGGGCTTGATCTCGGCGGACGGCGTTTTTCGCACCGACGACGGCCTGCTTTGGCACCGCATCCCGCAATTTCATGAGGAAAATGTGCCGGTGGCCATCGGCAAGAACGAGGAAGTCTTTGCCGGCTTTTTTCGTTCCACCGACGGCGGCAAAACTTTTCTTCCCTATGTCCGCTGGGAAGACCTTGCCCAACTGCTGCAGAACGATTCCCATCAGCCGGCGCGAATTCTTCGCTTAGTGAGAATTTTGCCCCAATCCTCCCACCAAGTGGACATCCAGGTTGACAACGGTGTCCAAGTCTACTGGTTTCGTGGCTCAACCCGCTTCGGTCTTGTCACCCACTGGATGCGGCTTTAACTGGATGCGGACAGCGACACGAGCAAGAAGGGTTCAACTTGGCGATGAAGACCCTCGATGGCAAAGGACGTGAGAGCAGATCGGAAGACTCAACCGTTGAGTCATTGACCTTCTTCCAGCGATTCCTTCAAGGGACGCGGACGGGTGGATTATTTTTTCTCTTGGCCATCGTTTCGTTCTTTGTCCCGATTCTTCATTTTGTTCTTGTCCCCTCTTTCTTAATCGCCAGCCTGGCGCTGGGAATTCAGGAATTTCGCAAAATGCAAATTCTTCATGTGCGCCATTTTGACTGCACCTCGTGCGGTCACGCGGTTGAGACGGACAAGCCCTTTCGTGAGTGGCCGGTGAGATTGAAATGTCCCGCTTGCCAAATTGATCTTTGGTTTGAGAAGGAATGACAAGGTTTGCCCGGCGGCGTGGGCGGCGGATCCGCCCACGGGCCGGAACTTGACTTCGGAACAACCGCATGAGTTAGCTCCGCCAGTTATAGTGATTTGGAGAGACTCATGAGATCGATTTATTTTTTGCTTGCGCTGTGCCTTCCCGGGCTGTGTTTCGCGCATCGAAAAGAACTAAAGGTGGCGACAGATCCAACGTCATGGCCCTATGCCTACTATAAGAATCACAAATTGGTTGGGTTTGACGTGGATCTGGCAAAAGCACTATGCGATAAGCTCGACGTCGATTGTGTTAATGAGAAAACAACGTGGGATGCGGTTACGGCCCAACTTGACTCAGGCAAAGCCGACGCTGTCTTCTCCATTCCCATCAATGACGAGCATCTTGACCATATGCT
>PSRN01000270.1 GCA_003176075.1 Bdellovibrio sp. | reverse complement strand
CCCACCACAAAAGCGACTTGCCAATCAAAGAAGTCGCCGATCAGCGAAGCCACAACGGCGCCGAGGATGCCGATGCCGGCGACAAGAGAAGTGCCATACCCGCGCGTTTCCGGCGTCATGACCTCGGAAACCAAGGTGACGGCGGCTCCCAACTCGCCAGCCAGGCCCAGCCCGGCAAAAAAACGTAAGACTAAGTAAGCGGACAAATTCGTAACGAAGGCGTTGGCAATATTGGCGAGAGAATAAAGCAGAATGGATCCGAACAAAACGCTTCGCCGTCCCCGCTTATCGCCAAGGACGCCCCAGAGAATGCCGCCCAAAAGCATCCCCGCCATTTGCGCGTTGAGGAGCTTCACGCCCTCCGCCAGCAGGTCGCTTTCGGCAATCCCCAGGGCGCGCAAGCTGGGCACCCTGATAATTCCAAACAGCATTAAATCGTAGATGTCGACGAAGTAGCCGAGCGCGGAAACCAAAATGGTCAAACCAATCATCGTTCGGCTGGGTTGTTGTGCCATTGGAATGACGATACTATTGAAATGAGTGGCGGAACAACTTCTTAGATGCGCTCATAGAACGTTACCCGTGGCGGTTTCGCCGCCCACGCTGAAACCGAGACTCACTTGTCCTGCTCCCAAACAACCATAGGATTTCCGGGAGAATAATTACCCAGGATAGACTCCAGTGCTTTCATAAGGATGGGTTCAACGGCTACGGTTCGAGTAAATATGGCTGGATTAAACCACCGACCATCCGCTTGTGGTGTTTGCCCTAAAGCCAGTGTGTCCAGCGCGCTCAAGTGTTCATAGACTTCTATCCAAAGTGAACGGTTGATCTGAATCTCTGAGCCGTTGAACGGGTCCTGTGGATGCTCGATCGCAAATGCAACAAGCTCCGCCAGGTGGTAGCGAGTATATTCCCTTTCCCCTCGCTTCCGATAAAGCCATCGGGCAAAGTCGTTGGCGTCGACATTTTCGGTGCTCCCAAGGTTGATGATCAGCAAGTGAACTGCCGAACAGCGGTCAACCGCACCTGCGGCGGAGGCCCCCAATTGGGCCGCAAGTATGAGTGAAAGAAGGATTACGAAGCAATTTTGCTTTCGCATAGTTCGCGCATTGATAGCTCAGCGCGCTAAAAATTTCAACCAAATAGGATATTCAATTTTTTATCGGCTTATTTCAGGGAAATATCATCCATCTTCGTACGCCTTTGCAAGCACCTCGGAAAAGCGGGCGAGACGCTTAAGACTCAGCTGATTGAGGCGACCAAGACGGATTTTGGAAAGCGTGGTTCGGTCAATCCCGGTTTTGGACATAATTTGAGATGTGCTAAAGTGAGCTAAGTATCCCTGAATGTCTTTTATAAGCTGTAGCTTCAATTTGATTTCGATGTCTAAGGCTGGCGCTTGATTCAGAGGAGGGCCTTTTATTGATCTCGCTTTACCTTTATTGAAGAGAAGATCTTTAGCGAAATATCCGCATCGGCTAAAAGAGGGTAGGGAATCGACAAATTCCCGGTCGAAGCTTTTGGACCTTGGCCAGACGTGGGGCACAAAATAAAGTTGGGGCGGTGAATTGCCAAAACCCCTTATGACTCCACGGCTCCAAGCCTTGAACTCCTTTGCGGTGATTTCATCTCCATCACAAAATTCTATGATCTGGTTGATCATGGGTTTGATGGCTTGCGGCCAAGGCTGACGCAAAAGCTTTTTGTTCAATGTTTCTGCCCGATACTTCCACCAAAAATCTCTGATATGCTCAGTCACGGCTTCAGCGACTCGGGGATCCAGCCGCGCATTCTGAACATACAACGCCAGATCTTTTTCCGAGAAGGAAAGGGGATCGGAAACGAACTTCCTGAAGAGTTTTGACTTATCCCTTGGACTTAACACCCTCGGGCCTTTCATTTTTTACCTTTCCCCCAAGAGATCATCGAAGAGTTCAAGCGCCCGACCGGCTTCCTTGGGAAAGAGCTTCTCCAATTCAATGAGGCGGTCTTCAATCGCTGCGAAATTCACGGCCTGTTTGGCCAAAAATAAAATGTGGGAATGATCTTTGGATCTCCCAGCCATAAGCTTCATGACGAGTAGGTCCTGGGACCCCAGGGCCTCAACAAGAAGATTTTCGCCCTGATATATTTTCACGCACCTCGATCGATAATCCTTAGGGAGATAAATCGTGAAAGTTGAAAAATACGGATTGAGCCAATCGGCCGGAAGATCGAGCTTTTTGGCAACCGCTGCGATTTCGGGCGCGAAGTCTGACAAATTACCTTGCAGAACAAGCGCATCAAAGTCGGCCGTCGCCTCTTGATACTTATAAGCTCCTATGAGGGCCCCTCCGCCTCCCGCCAGAAGATGAACGGTAGGCTTTCGGCTTTTTCCGATTTCTTCGTCAAATGCCCGCAGGATTTTTTCAAGGCTTTGAGCATCGACTTTCTTGTCCATTCAATTGTCCATTCTTTCTCTCGTCTATAAATTCCATATTGCTTCTAAGGCGTAAAATAAACAAATATTTCATCTATTTTGCTGAAAATATATAGTTAAAAGCGATATAATATATTAACAGATAGGGATAATGAGATTCTTCACCATCGCGCCATTTGGTTGCCGGTCATGGGTTGATCTGTTAAAGGTTGTCGCTCACTCACCAAGGAATTCGAATGAAGAAGAAGACTTTAATGAAACCCTTAATGAAACCCTTAATCGAGTTCTTTCAGTCTCTTGTTAAAACGCTAGTTCACTCAACCAGCCAAGTTCTCGTGCTCAGCGCGATCTGCCTCGCCACAGGGGGCGCTCGAGCGGAAGAAAGCACCGGCAGCCCCCCCGCCGCCGTGTCGCCAGCGGAGAACGGGTTTGATGTTGATTTGACAGTTAATTATGTCGTCATATTTCAGCCTCAGAGTGCATTGCCGAGCACTTTTTTGGTCGCGAATAACGGTGAATTTTTCCTTAATGGCGCAAGCTGCTCGGGAAACAGCGGACGGTGGCTGGGCCTCAAACTCCGAAGATTCGGAGCAAAAAATAATTTCGATATGAGTCTTCCCGCATGGTCCATCATTTATAGCTACTTTAAGAATGACTATGACTGCTCTTTGTTTGTTCAGAGCCTGCTCTCTGCTTCGCCAAGCAGCCCTGTCCACCTAAAGATTCATAACAACCACGACGATTCTCAGTCGCAAGACATCGAACTCAATAATACCAAATTCACGACCGCACACGAGAGTCTCTGGCCGTTTTAGCTATGTTGGCGGTCATTCAAGGTGGCAATATGCTCAGCAATACTCGTCTTACGTTTGCGCCTAGCATTTTTGTAATTCTTTGTTCGGAGTAGCCGTGCTGTCGCAAAGCCGCTCTCAGATGATGCTCCGAATTCTTATCGCGGTGGGGGTGTTGGTAGTGGTGGTGGCTACTCTGGTACCGCCGTTGCAGGCCCAGGTTGACGGTGGCGGGGAAAACTCACGAAAAGTCGCGGCCCTGGCCAAAGCAATGGAAAAGATGAGAGCTTTCCTGCAAAGGTATGGAAGTCGGCCTGATTTTGAGATTGAAAAAATATTTGCGCTGGAGAGAATCAAAGGTCTATTTGACCCCAACGATCAAACCGCTTTCACTGCTTTGACAGTCATTGTGGGTTCCGAGCCCAGCACCGAAGAGTGGCTCGCGATTGCGGCAGTGGCCGCTTCAGCTGAAAGACAGGTTCATTTCTTTTATCCCTTAGATAGGGCGAACCGTCCGTTCAAAGATCCTGGCTCCCTATTTTGGCGATTTATCGACCAGGAAGTTGAGTTGAATTTTGAGCGGCCCTGGGTGATCGATGGAATTTTGGCGCTTTTGCGCGGCCCTGGACTCGATCGCCCGGCAAGAGAGATGTTGCATGAAACCTGGCTCAGCTATCTGGATTCCGTGGTTTTTCAGATGGCGGATATGATTGCGGCGGATTACCCTCTCACCGACCTCACAAATTTTCTTGGCGCCATTCATCATCGGATCGAAGATTTGGCTGAGCAGCCCATTATTTTAAAACCCGACGCCGTCATGGCTAGGGAGGGGCGAAAAACTCCTCTGACGTTGCTCGCCTATCAGCTTCTGCAAGTGATGAAGCTCGCGGCCATCGAAACAGAGGAATTTTCGAATATTTACAGAACCTGGTCCGTGGGTGATTTGTGGCAGGAATTTGAAGTCGAAAACGGGAATCAGCCTTACCACAGGTTCCTCCCTCAGCTTTTTTCCACAGTGGAAATCATCGCGGGGGATGGGCTGATCAAATTGCTGCGAGGGTCGGGTGCTCTGACCCAGACAGATCTTGCGGCCTTGGCCTTTGTGGCCGCCAGTGGGGTGCGGAATCCTGACTTTTTTAAACAATTAAAAACGATCGACCCGGGCCGAATTCCCAAGCCTGACGCGGTTTTTTGGAAGATTCTAACGGACAATTTGGCTGGAAAACCTCCAGGACACCCTGCTGTTTGGGGAATCTTTCGATTATTGAACGCGATTCATCTGGAAGAAAGCAATGATCAGGAATTTAACCGGCGTCTGAAAATAATTGAACGGCTATTGCAAGCGAAAATCATAAGATTTTTTAATTTGTCGGACAATACGCCAGTGGAAAGATTGCTGGCCAGTGCAAGTGAATTCCTCGGATATTTCCGTACTATTCTTTACAAAAACAAGCGTCTCGACCAGTATCAAAAGCGGCGAGAGATAACGGCTTGGTACAAGGAGATAGAACCCCACATCATAGAAATTCGAAGCGCTCGAAGAGGCTTGGAATCAGGATTAGACGTTCTTCGCGTAATCTATAATTTCACAAAATCCTCAAGATCCTCAGGATTCCCTCTGGCCTGCGGTTTGATACATGACAATGATCCGCTCAAATTGGGCCTCCGGCTTTTAAGGGCCAAGGAGCTCAATCCTTGGCTTCACTGAAGAGTGGGAGCGCCTCTATTGGACGGGCCCTAACGGAGCCTAACGGGCCATGCGAGTTGAAGTCAGAATCAAGAACCATCGTTCATGTGTTCTTGATCAAGGTCCAGAAATCGATGAATATTGGACGATGATGAACGAGATCAGAGAGATCGCCAAGTGCACCAAGCTCGCCAAGTTCGCCAAGCTCACCCAAGTCGGTGCCTACGCCACAAGTGGCTTCGACGCCTCCGCAGTGCCAATCCGCGCCTGCGTTTTCGTCGCCGGCTTTTTCGCCGCCACCATTTCTCTTCCGTGCGCGGGGGCCGCTCGGCTGCAAGATCTGAAACCCGCGATGAAGGTGGGGAATTTTGCAGTTCGCCATTTGTTGCTGGATGCCGACCAACAGGTCCTGGGCGCCGAGTTTTTTCACCGCCAGTCGGGTGCGCAAGTCTTTGTTCTTCAGTACGAGTCAGTGCCGCAAGTTTTTCAATGGGTAGACACTCCGCCATTCGATGACCGGGGATTGCCGCATTCGTTGGAGCATTTGCTGGCAGGGAAGGGAAGCACGGGGCGAAGCAGTTATTTACTCGAGAACATGCTCCTTGGGATTGAGGCAAACGCCACCTTCTACGATTACACCATGTACCCGCTTTTGTCCCGATCCGGCTTGGACAATTTTTTTCGCCTTTTCTCGGCCAAACTGCGGGCTCTGCTCGCTCCCGATTTTTCCGACGCGGAAGCCGAGCGGGAATTTTACCATTTTGCCGTCCAGCGCGACCCCAACGGCAAGCTTTCCCTGATTGAAAAAGGATCGGTTTACAATGAAATGGTGAACACCAATCATCGGCATGATCATTTCTTTGCCATTTATCGCATGGTTCTGGGGGAGAAGAACCCTCTGGGTTACAGCTGGGGCGGCGATCCCAACGCCATGCGCACGGGCGAATCTGCGAAAATTGTCTTTTCGCAAGTAATCTGTCGTGCGTCCGCATCACCCACATGATCCATCCCCACCGACGGGACAGATAAACGATTTCTTCCCCGCGATCGATGGCCAAACCTTCGCCCACCGTGATGTCGAACATTTTTTCACAGCCAAAGCATTCAGACAGCCGCAAATCGTTGGCTGGGGCGAAATGCCATGGGATTGAGGAATCAGATTTCAGACCGTCTTTGGGATGACCTTGATACGATTTTGGATTTCGGAGAAAGAAAAAGAAGAGTTTTGGAATTTAGCCATGCCATTGCCAGTGAATTGCCAGTGATTCCATTGGTGTATCCGATGGAAGTCTCAGCTATTCCAGCCAACCTGAAAGGGTATGTGTTAAACCCCAGCAGTTTGTTTGAAACGAACGAAATTGAAAACTGGGAGTTTGAGTAAGGGCCGTCAAGACGAGCACTTATTCCGCATTAGAACTTGCAAACCAAAGTCGTCGTCAGGGTTCGATCTGTCGTCGCGATGGGGGCAACCGCGCCGGCATTGTATCTCAGAAGGTAAGCTGTTTTCAGAGAGAAGATCTTATTCAGCATCACACTGACCGAAGCTTCGCCATTGAGAAGATAGCCGGCTGAGTTGGCAAAGTTTGGCAAGTACTCCGTCCACAATCTCAGACTGACAGGTTCCGACAGCGTTTGATTGTATTCCGTGTAAAGGCGGCCATAGTTGATTGTTGAAACGCCGCCGCCGCCGACGGCGTTGACGGTGGAATTCCGAAAACCAATTTCAGCAAACCATTGATCTTTGAAAAAGATGTATTTGGCTCCGAGATCCCGATTATCCTTCTGCACGTATCCGGCGAAAACATCAGATTCGGCCCCCAGACCGCCATAGGGGCTGACGGCTTCGCTGATGGAAAACTCGTACCGCAGGGTTACTTCCCACGATCGCGCGATATCCATCTCAGGCCCGCCGCTCGAGGCAGCCCTTGTGTTCAGGTACCTTGCCGTGCTGACAATCGTGTGATCAGTAAAGGTGTAAGATGTTTTCTGTTTGGCTGAAATCGACTCTGACGTGGCGTTACCAGAGACATTGACAATCCCCAATTCCGACTCGTGCTTCCATGACGTGGTGAGGGACTTTTCTGCGGAGGTGCCGAAGGCACCGACTTGGTCGGCGGAGGTGCCGAAGGCACCGACTTGGTCAGCGGCCATGGAAGTGCCACTCACGAGCAGTGAAAGAGCGACTTCAAGGAATCTTCGAATAAATTTCTTGCTTGCTGGTTGAACTCGCATTTTGATAACCATCCGCCAAATATGCGCAAACAAGGTCCCTATGCAACTGTATTGTTTTCTTTGTTGTGGCGTCGGGCCCCCATCAGTTTTCGCGATCCATCCAGGATCGCGAAACACGAGGTGGAGGAATAATCGGGGCTGGCATTTTTTCCTTT
>PSRN01000046.1 GCA_003176075.1 Bdellovibrio sp. | reverse complement strand
TATTGCCAACCACACCGGCAAGGGCCGAGCGGTTTTTTGTGCTGATCAAGGACCGGGACACTTTTTCGCATTTGGATTCCCAATTCAAATTGTCAGAAAGCCTGAAAATGTCAGAAGTTGAGTTTGTGACTGAGAAGGGCCAGCGTCGCCGGCCCTTTTCCGATTATCCTTTGCATGTGCAAGATTCGCTGACCCATCTGCAGTCCATAGTCATTGACGCGCGCACTGAAGCGCTGGTCAGCGGTCTCAAAAATTTGGCGGTGGTTGGTGGTGTGGAGCGCGAACAGTTTCACCCGCTTCCAGAACCCGTTGGCGGATTTCAGTCCTTTGAGGCTTGGAACATGGGCTTGAAGATGGGGTTAAAGGATGTGGTGATGGAGGTCCCTGATAGCGTGGGCGGCGACGCCGCCACGGGTGATCATGCGCCGACTCAGCCCGGGATGCCTTGGGGGATCGCCGCGATTCGGGCGCCAGAGGCCTGGTCAGTCCACGGTCAAGGCGAAGGGGCGCGGGCCCTCGTGCTCGACACCGGCCTCGACGTTCAGCATCCCGCCATCGCCCCCAATTTTGAACGGGGTCTCAACTTTCTGGAAGGAGGGGAACCCGAGGATTTGACGGATTTGGTGGGACACGGGACTCACGTTTCGGGAACGATCGCCGGCAAAATGCTGATGGGTGGGTTTGTCGGGGTGGCGCCGAAAGCCAAGATTTTGATGGGCAAGGTCTGCGCCACGCGAGGCTGCTCGAATATCGCGGTGGCTCAGGGGATCAATTGGGGGATCACGCAAAAGGTGGACGTGATCAATATGTCTCTCGGGGGACCGCAGGGAACGTTCGCCGAAAAATCGGCGGTGGAGGCGGCCGACAACGCCGGTATCGTGGTGGTGGCGGCCAGCGGTAATGCGGGGGTTAACAAGGTCGACTTTCCGGCGGCTTTTGCGCCTTCCATCGCGGTGGGAGCGGTGGATGTCGATGGGGTCAGGGCGAAGTTTTCTCAATATGGGCCGGAGCTGGCCATAGTGGGGCCGGGAGTTTCGGTGCTTTCGTCGGTCCCGGTGGGCAGTGCGCTGCAAACTTTCGTCACAATCACCAGCTCCAGGCACCATGAGGAACTCATCCGCTCGGCTCCGGTTCGCGGCGGACCTTTGGTGCCCACCTCCCTCACCAACACTTTGGTGGACTGTGGGTTGGGGATGGTTGACGATATGAACAAAGAGGTGAAAGGGCATTTCGCCCTGATCGGGCGGGGTTCGGTTCCCTTTCCTGAAAAAATCAAGAATGCCGTGGCGGCCGGCGCCGCCGGCGTTTTGCTTTATAATAATGAGCCGGGACTGGTGTATGCCAAGGTGACCATGGACAATTCGACTGTTGCCATTCCAGTGATGATGGTCGAGGAAAGCGAGGGTCTCTTGTTGAAGGAAGACCTCGGGAAAGGACGCTCGCCGACGGCGGCGGTTCAGACGACTGTTTCTGACTACGCCAATTTCAGCGGCACCTCCATGGCCACTCCCCACGTCAGTGGCGTTGTGGCTTTGGTCCGCTCCGTTCGCCACGACCTGAACGGCACGCAAGTGAAACAGCTTCTGAAGTCAACGGCCAGGCCCTTGGGCGATTCCTTGGAATATGGCGCGGGATTCGTCAACGCCGAGGGGGCGGTCAAAGAGATGCCCCGCTGATTGGAGAGGGGAGCGCCAATGATAATCACAAACCCGAACTTCGAAAAACGCACATTACTTACCTGACCAGCTATAAAAAGAGCCGTCGACAAAGTCGCCGGCTTTATCTATGAAGATAGAATGCATACAATTTACGATCCGCTGCGGGAATTAGTAGCTAAAATGGTCGCTGAAGCCGTCACTGAACTGGTCACTGAGGTGTCAGATTCAGCGGTTCCGTCACTGCAAGAAGTGTTTCAAGGACTGGTCGAACCGCCCAATTCCGCCATGGGAGACTTGGCCTACCCTTGTTTTCAGCTGGCGAAGAAGCTCAAGAAAGCACCGCCCCTGATCGCGCAGCAACTGGCCCAGCGGATTCAGCCTGGCCCTTGGATCGCGGCGGCCGAGGCGGCGGGACCTTATTTGAATTTTCGACTGACCAACAAGGCCTTTGGCGAGTTTCTCTTGCAGCGTATTTTGAGTGGTGAGTTCTTCAAGACCAGGCTTTTCGTCGGCGCGCCCCGCACCATGGTTGAATACGCCCAGCCCAACACCCATAAAGAACTGCACGTGGGGCATATGAGAAACGTTTGCCTTGGCGATGCCTTAGTGCGGATTTTGCATTACGCCGGCACCGAGATCGTGAGTGCCACTTTCCCGGGAGACGTGGGAACACATGTGGCGAAGTGCCTTTGGTACATGAAATATCATAATTCAGAAAAGCCCCCCTTGACTGAAAAGGGTGAATGGCTGGGCCGGATGTACTCGCGGGCGACTTTGAAGCTCGAAGATGAGAAGGGAACGGCGGCGGAGGAAGCAGCGAAACAGAAACTCACTGAAATTTTGCAACAAATTGAGACCAAGTCCGGCGAATTCTATGATCTCTGGAAAGAAACGCGGCAGTGGTCGATCGAGCTGATGAACGAGGCCTATACCTGGGCCGGCATTCACTTTGACCAGTGGTACTGGGAATCGGAAATGGACACGCCTTCGGTGAGTTACGTGAAGTCTTTGTTGGCGCAAGGGAAGTTGATCAAGTCCGAAGGGGCCATTGGCATGGACTTGGGATCTGAAAATCTTGGATTCTGTCTTCTCCTGAAGTCCGATGGGACAGGCCTCTACGCGACCAAGGACTTGGAGTTGGCGCGGCGAAAGTTTCAGGATTTTCACATTGAAAAGAGCGTTTACGTGGTGGATCTGCGCCAGACACTGCATTTTCAACAGGTGTTCAAAGTGCTGGAGAAAATCGGCTTTCCGCAGGCGCGACAGTGCCTGCATTTGCAGTACAATTATGTCGAGTTGCCGGACGGGCCGATGAGCTCCCGCAAGGGGAATATCGTGCCGCTCATGCATCTTGTACGTGCGATGGAAAAGATGGTGAAGGACAACTATCTGGCCAAATATGCGGGCGATTGGCCTGAGGTGGAAATTGACCAGGTGGCGACGGAAGTGGCCCAGGGGGCGATCAAGTATGGCATGGTCAAGATCGACACCGCCAAGAAAATTGTCTTTGATCTCGAGGAATGGCTGAAAATAGACGGGGACTCAGGTCCCTTCATTCAGTATTCAGCCGCTCGAGCCCAGAGCATCCAGCGCAAGATCGGCGAGGTCCCGCCACGGCCGGATTGGGATTTGTTGACCCACCCGACGGAGAAGAAGCTGCTCCAGCAGCTCAGCCAATTTCACAGCGTCGTCGTGGTGGCCGCCGAACATTACAGGCCTTCGGTTCTTTGCACCTACCTCTATGAACTGGCCAAACGCTACAACCATTTCTATCACGAATGTTCAATTGGTCAGGCGGAAAGCGAAGGACTCAAGGGGGCACGTCTGGGTCTCAGTCGGTCGGTGGGGCAAATTCTCAAAATGGGCCTCAGTCTTCTGGGTATCCCCACGCCGAACCGGATGTAAGGTCCAGCCGACGAGAACTGACAATCCCAAGCGACGCGACCGGCAAAATCACTGTTGCGAAATGCTGGGTTCTTGGTCCAGCTTTGCAAGGCAATTGTGAAAGTCCGGACTTTCACAAAAGTCATAATTTTTCCGGCGACTTGTCAATTTGTTCAGCCTGCTTCCGATAAGTTGTTGGTCACTGCTATGAGAGGACTTTCTTGATTGTGATAGCGCAAAATCTCTTAGCGAAATTGCAGCTCTTCGAGTTGCAAACGTGGGCCCGCAAGGCCGGCGCCTCCGTGCGTTCGTTGCGTCAAAGGGTTGCGGCCAATTCAGTTGTTCTCATTAGTGAAGATTCCGATTATCAAAATCTAAGGACCCTGCTGGAAAATGAAAATCTCTCCCTTCTCTATTCGCTGCGAAAAAACAATTTACAGGACGACTTGGGGAAGGCGATTTCATTTTTGCAATCGCGGTCAGACTTTCAGGGTCCGTTCATTCGTCAAAATTCGAAACTGAATGAGAAGGTCAATCTTCACCTCGTCTGCAGCGATCAGAGGCGGCAAGCCATCGAGGATTTTGGCAATTACGTCAAACCCGCGGGGGTTTTTGATGGCTTTGAACATATCGCGCGAACCGTGGCTTCGGAGCTTCTGACGAACGCCTTTTACAACGCTCCCCGCGCGGTCGACGGACGGGCCCTGCAGGCGAGCCGAACTGAAGTGATTCAAATTCAGTCTCCTCATTATATTGAATTTGCCTATGGCGATGACGGGGATCATCTTTGGTTGAGGGTGACCGATCCGTTCGGAACATTCAGTCGCAAGAAACTCTTGCACAATCTCATGCGATGCGCCCGCTATAAAATGCTGCGCGTGCGTGAAAACGGCCCCGGGGCCGGAATCGGTCTTTATATGATTTTTCGCTGGGCCTCCGAGCTGAGGTTCGAATTCGAGGAGGGGCGGCGGACCACGGTCCTCGTCAAGCTCTTAAAGACCAAGAGACTCAAAGTCTTCGAAAGCCAACGAACCATCTTTGAGGTTGTCGACCGCAAGACGAAGGTCGCCATGATGAAGGCCAGCAAGACGCGGGCGCCGCTGTCAAAGTCGGGCCGCGCGGCATGAGTTCGTCGAACATCCCGGATGAAATGCCTTTGACCACCTTCGCGAAAATGTTCAATTTGCGCTTTCCGATCCTGGTGGCGCCCATGTTCTTGGTCAGTAACGAAGACCTGGTGGTTGAAGGCAGCGAAGCGGGAGCCTTGGGAAGTTTCCCGGCCCTCAATTTCAGGCCGATTGAAAAATACCGTCACGCTTTGAGACACATCCGCGAACGAACGAAAAAGCCCATTGGCGTGAACATCATCGTCAATAAAAGCAACACCCGCCAGAACGAGGACCTCAGGGAAGCCCTGGCGGTGGGGGTCGAGCTTTTTATCACCTCCTTGGGAGACCCTTCGCACGTCATTCGCGAGGCCCATCGCAACGGCGCCAAGGTTTTTTGTGACGTGACCAACCTCGCCCATGCGAAAAAAGTCGAGGACCTCGGCGCCGATGGCCTGATCGCGGTGGGGGCCGGGGCCGGAGGACACGCGGGCCCCATCAGCCCCCTGGTGTTGATCCCTTGGTTGCGGGATGAAGTGAAGATTCCCATTCTCGCGGCCGGAGGGATCGCCCGCGGATCGCAGATCGCGGCCTGCCTCGCCCTGGGCGCCGACGGCGTGAGCCTGGGCACCCGATTCATCGCCAGCCAGGAAGCGCGGGTTGATCGCGCCTACCAGGAGGCCATCCTACAAGCTTCGCCGGAGGACATTGTGCTCACCACGCGAATTTCCGGCACTCCCGCCGCTGTGATCCGCACCCCATACATTGAGAGAGTTGGAACCGAGCTTCCGTGGCTGGTGTCCCGGCTGAAGGATTTCCCGCAAACCAAGAAGTACGTTGTGCCGCTGATTCACCTCTTGGGCATGAGGAGCTTGGAAAAATCAGTGACCGGAGAAAGCTTTAAAAGCGTGTGGAGCGCTGGACAATC
>PSRN01000188.1 GCA_003176075.1 Bdellovibrio sp. | reverse complement strand
ACAAGCCACAGGACCGGCACCAAAAACAACCCGCGCAGGAGATGGAAATCAAGAAAACGAAACATCAGGGAAGCCTCCGCAGCCAAGTTTGCCCCAAACCCCAACCACCGGCGTAAAAGACCATCGCCAGCACCAGCCACATCTGAAAAAGTTCTTCATAACGGGTGAACTTATTGACATCAACCTTGGTCTTTTCCAGCTCGTTGATGTCCTTAAAAATAGTTTGCAGGGAGTCCTCCCGGCTGGCGCGATAATATTTCCCCCCGGTATCCTTGGCCATCCGGCTTAAGAGATCTTCATTCACCGTGCTCTCAAAAGGCTGATAGGTCTTGATCTTGCGGCCAAAAACATCGGTGGCATAAATTGGAATCCGCGTCGGGCCGTCTTTGCCAATCCCCACCGAATATATTTTCAGACCATATCCTTTGGCAATGTCGAGCCCCGTTTCCGGATCGATGGTTCCTGAATTATTTTCTCCGTCGGTCAAGAAGATCATGACTCGGCTCTTGGCCGTGGATTCTTTGAGGCGCCCGGCGGCGTTGGCCAGCGCCACGCCAATCGCCGTTCCGTCCTTGATATGCGCCTGCTGAGCGGTGGTGATTTCCGCGACGCGAGCGAGAATCAGATCGTAATCCAAAGTCAAGGGAACCAGCGTGAAGGACTCACCGGCAAAAACAACCAGGCCGATCCGGTCGGAGCTCCGGGCCTTCACGAAGCGGCGGATCGTATCCTTCGCGGCCTCCAATCGATTGAGGGGCTTCATATCCTCGATCAACATGGAATCGGAAATATCCAGGGCAATCATGATATCAATGCCCTCGACATTTCTTTTCACCAGGGTGGACGCCGTCTGCGGACGGGCCAGGGCCACCACCAAAAAACACAATCCGGCCACCTTCGCCAGCAGGGGCAAATGAGTCAGGCGTTCGCGCAAAGCGGGCCGCAGCGACCTTAAAACTTCCAGGGTGGAAAATTGAATGGAGGCGATTTTGCGTTGTCGGGCCCACCACCAGGCCCCGAACACGACGGCGATCGGCAGAAAAAGAAAAAACATCCATGGATCGCGAAAAGATTCAGTCACAAGCCTCCTCCACTGGAACGGGGAGAGCTTCGCAGCTCTCCTCCGGTGGATTGAGGAGAGCTTCGCAGCTCTCCTCCCACAGACTGAGGAGAGCTGCGCAGCTCTCCTCCGACTGAGCGAGGGGAAATGATCAGTCCATCGGCGGCGTGGCGGATAAACCGCAAAAGCTGCGCCAGGTCCTGGGTCTTGAGTGCCGTGGTTGCAGCCTTGGCTTTGGCGAGCTCAGCCAGCACCATTTGCAATTCCGCCAGTCGAGCCTCATCCAATTCCGGGGCCTGATCTTTCAAGCGGCGAATCAACTGGCGGGTCGTCCAGTGGCGAGCGGGAACAAAATACTGCCGCGTGATAAAAACCAACAAGAAACCTTCCAATTCCCGCAGAGCTTCTTGCAAGGCGGAGTTCTCGGCCGCAAACTGAGGATCCGACAAAAAAGGATGCTTTCGCTGCGCCAGGCGGAGCTGACGGTGAATTTCCTGATGGGGAGGAAACTGAAAGGGCTGGTCAATGACTTCACGAACCCACTTGCGCCAGCGCCAACGACGAACCGCCCAACCCAAAATCGGCAGCAGCGTCAGGATGAGCATGATCAAAATAGCGAAGACAAAGGCCCACGGGAAGAACCGCACCGGCCCGATCGGCCCAAAGGGCTTTTCTTGCGGCTTCTGGGGATCCTGCACACTGACCACGGTGAATTGCAAATCATTGAGCAGCAAGGAATGGGAATCATCCACCAGCTGTGCCGCCGAAATCTTGTTTTCACCGACCCGATAGCTCACCACCTCCAGGGACAACTCACTCGGCGAACGGCGCTCCCAGCGCAACAACTTCAGGGCATACTTGTCTTTCTCCTCGAGCAGAAGATCGGTCGTCTTGGCATTGAGTTCAGGCAGTGGCGAAGAGCTGTGGCACAGTAAACTGAAGCGGTCGCCCACGTTCATACCCGTGGCGGCTTCGCCTCCCACGCTGGTGTCCTTGGACTTGTCCATTTCACAATTGAGATCCGCCATGTTTACGACCTGCCCCGCCGCCGCTCAAAGAATTGCACGAGGGGATTGACGTAGCTGCCGGCCGAGTCCACCTCCACCCGATCCACCTGCGCTTGACGAAGCAGCCGATCGCGCAGGTCGCGGCGGCGACGCAATTCAGCCGCATAGGATTCACGAAAAGCCCTGGAGCTGGTATCGATGGTCAGCACTTCGTCCGTCTCGGGATCTTGAATTTCCACCAGCCCCACATCCGGCAATTCCAATTCCGCGCGGTCGCGAACAACCACCGCCACCACGTCATGTTTGCGGCCGAGCAGGCGCAGCGACTCCGCCCAAGTCGCCGCTTTTAGCGGCTCCGCAGAAAATTCGCTGTCGATAAAATCACTCATAAAGAAAATCACCGAACGCTTTTTCAACACCCCGAGAAGGTGGTTGGCGGCTTGAGCGATGCGCGTTTTCTTGCCGCGCGGTTTGAAATAATAAAGATCCCGCAACAATCGCTGGGTGTGCCCCCGCCCTTTCTTGGCCGGTACAAAATGTTCGATGATGTCTGAAAATAACAAAAGCCCCACCTGGTCCTTGTTGCGGACCGCGCTGAAGGCCACGAGCGCCGCCAAGTGAGTCATCGCCTCACCCTTGAGCAGTTCGTTCGAGCCAAAATCGGTGGACCGGCTGATATCGACGACAATAAAAACAGTCAGCTCCCGCTCTTCGTCGAATTTCTTAATAAAGGGCTTACCCGCCCGAGCCGTTAACGTCCAGCTGATCGCCCGAATATCGTCCCCTGGAACGTATTCGCGAAAATCCGAAAAGGTCATCCCTTGTCCCTTGAAGACCGTATGGTATTCGCCCGAAAACAAGTTGTTGACCAGTTTGCGGGTGCGAATCTCAAGAAGCTTGACCTTTTGGAGGACCTCGGAAGGAAAAGCGTGGGCGGCGAAGGACCAAGTCGGTGCCTTCGGCACCTCCACAGAGCCACGGGTGTCCATCAAGGCACCTCAATATGGCTCAAAAGCTCTTTGATGACTTGATCCGATTTCACATTTTCAGCTTCCGCTTCGTAAGTGAGGATTAATCGGTGGCGAAGGACGTTGTAGGCCACCGCCTTGATATCTTCGGCCGTGACATAACCGCGCCCGCGCAGGAAAGCGTGGGCCTTGCCGGCTCGGATCAGCGAAATACTTGCCCGCGGCGAACCCCCGACCGCCAAGAGTTGCGAGATTTGAGTCAAGCCGTACTCCGTCGGTTTGCGTGAGGCCATCACGATTTCAACAATATAATTTCTCACTTTTTGATCGACATAAATTTGATCCAAACGACTCACCGCGCGCGTCAATTCATCACGTGAAATGATCGGCTGAACTTCCAACTGGTCGTTGGTACCCATGCGATTCACGATTTCAAGTTCTTCCGCCTTCGATGGATAATCCACATGGATCTTGAACATGAATCGGTCCATCTGAGCTTCGGGGAGTGGGTAGGTCCCTTCCTGTTCCAGTGGGTTTTGCGTCGCCAGCACCAAAAAGGGCGCGGCCAGCGGGTAAGATTGCTCGCCAATCGTCACTTGCTTTTCGGCCATGGCCTCCAAGAGAGCCGACTGCACTTTGGCGGGGGCCCGGTTGATCTCGTCAGCCAGCACAATATTGGTGAAGATCGGTCCCTTTTTGGGAGCGAAGTCCCCTGTCTTCGGATTGAAGATCATCGTGCCGATCAGATCCGTCGGCAGCAGATCGGGAGTGAATTGGATGCGCTGAAAATCAAGGTTGATGGCTTTGGAAACCGTTGAAATGGTAAGCGTTTTGGCGAGACCGGGGACGCCCTCGAGCAGGACATGGCCGCCGGTGAGAAGTCCCATCAGGATTCCCTCCAACATTTCACGCTGCCCGACCACGACTTTGCCCACTTCACCGAGCATGCGATCGACAAATTGCGATTCTTGTTTTATGGCGGCATTAAGAGCTAGAATATCGACGTCCATGGTCCTCCTTCAAAGGGGAGTTTTGGGAGTGAATGATGAATGGCTATTTGACAATAAAGAAGGCCCTGGCGGGCATATCTTATGCGAAGCGATATCCCAAGTCGTTGCCTTCGGCAACTCCGCAGACCAAGTCGTTGCCTTTAGCAACTCCGCAGACCAAGTCGTTGCCTTTAGCACCTCCGCAGACCAAGTCAGTGCCTTCGGCATCTCCACGGAACCAAATCGGCGCCCTCGACCCCTCCGCAGGGGGAGTGAATATGATGATGAATAGCATTTTGCAAGTAGAAGCGGAAATTTTATGAAGGAGCAAGTATGAGAGTCCCTTTGTTATTTCTTAAATTGGGGGCTTCGATTTTTCTGATTTGTTTGGTGATTCTGTACATAGGGCATTGGATGGGTGGTCGAACCGGTCTGCTGGCGGCGCTCGCCTTGACCATTGCTTGGACGGCCCTTCTTTGGGCAACCGATGAATCCCATTGGATGAATTTGTTTGATCTTCATCGCATCGAGGGCCAGGACCCGTGGGGGATTCTGTCCCGCATCGAGTTTGGCGCCCAAAGACTGCACATGGAATTACCCGAGTTCTACGTGGTCCGCTCCCGCTCGGCTTTTGTGCTTTCTCTCACCCTGGGGAGCCCGCGCGACGTTCTACTGATCAGCGAACGAGTCCTTGAACACCTGGATATTGACGAAACACAGGCGCTCCTACTGTCCGAGTTGGCGTCTCTTTGGCTGCGCCAGCGCCTTCGTTATCGTTGGTTTCACTGGCTAGCCCTTTCAATGGTCACTTTGGGAGAACTGATGGACAGGGCCGTTTTTTGGTCGAAAATTCAATTTTTCACGCGCACGCTGACTCCGATGTCGCGCTTATTTCTTAAATTGGTGACTTGGCACCGCTTCGAAGAGGAACGGGACCGTCTGACAATTTCAATTGTCTCCGATCGTAGGAAATTGGCCTCAGCGCTATGGAAGTTGAAATCCATAGCCCAGGCCTACCCGCTGATTCCACCCGCAGGTTCGGAACATCTTTTTTCAGTTTTCCCCAGCCGCAACGATGACGAGGAGCAGAGCTTCCTATCGGTCCAAAGCTCGCTCAGCTCGCGATTGCGAAGAATTGTCGGTACGGAGCTCGTCTGATAAATTGTGCTCGTGTAATAGTGCTCGTGCGAACTCGCACTCAATGTCGAGCGCTCACACGCCGGAAGGGACTTCACTGATAGCGCAACGCGGTATGAATTTCCAGCAAAAATCGTAGAAAACTCCTCACAATTTAAAATGAGAATTGGGAGATTGGTTAGGACTGCGAGGGAAAATATGACTGAAAAAGCTCAACTTCATGAAGCGACTCTTTCGATGCTGGTGATGTCGATCGCTTCCAGCGCCGCCATGGCCCTGGGGCTGACACCCCATCCGGCTGACGAAAAAGTCGTCGTCGATCGGGACCTGGCTCGCTTCAATATTGATTTGCTGCTGGTTCTCCAAGAAAAGACCAAAGGCAATATCACCGAGGATGAATCCAGGTTACTGAGTTCGCTTCTAAATGACCTACAGCTCAAATTTGTACAAACGAAATAGCGTTCAGTTGGTGATTAGCTATTTGCGATAAGCGATAAATATGAGCATTGAATGAGAGCGATGAGCAATAGAGCAATGGGTGGTGAGTGGTGATGAGGTTTGAAATGTCTTTCTCTTTCCAGCGTCTTTTTTCCCTTTCCTTTCTGGTATTGGCTCTTTTGCTATCGGCGAACGAGTGGCCGGCGGAAGCTCAAAAGCCAGAAAAAGAAAAACATGAACTGAAGTTTGGCGATCCTCTTCCCGCCAATGCTTTCGTGGAACTGGCCAAACTCGCCAACCCGTCCGTCGTCACCATTTCCACCTCCACCGTCCCGCGCCGTCCCCGCGGTTTTGGCCGCGATCCGCTGATGGATATGCTGGAGCAGATGTATGGATTTTCGCCCATGCCGCAAAACGTGCAACCCATGCACGGACTGGGTTCAGGCTTCTTGATTCGCGAAAGTGGCATGATTCTCACCAACAATCATGTTGTGGCGGGGGCCGACCAAATCATGGTCCATCTTTCCTCCCGGGGAGAAAAGCAGTTCAGCGCCAAAGTCGTCGGCAGCGATGAACGCACCGACATCGCGCTGATCAAGATCGATGGAAAGGACTTTC
>PSRN01000058.1 GCA_003176075.1 Bdellovibrio sp. | reverse complement strand
GGTCAGTCGAACCTCTATAAGCTCGTCCAAGAGAACTGGCGCGCATTCGAAGCCCAAGCCGTTCGCGACACCGGCTGCGCTCTTCCGGACTTCGTCATCAGAGAGTTCGAAGAGTACCTTCGATGCGGGATCCTGACCCACGGGTTTCTGCGTGCCCAGTGCGAGAAGTGCCACCATGAGATCCTGGTCGCGTTGAACTGGAAAAAGCGCGGATTTTGCGCCCTCAATCAGCTCGAGGTCGCAGTCGAAACCCAGGATACGAGAAAGCGCCTGAGATGAGGCCACAGTGTTGCTCGGATACACCTACACCCCTTGCTACTTGATACCAGGTTTCGCTCACACGTTTTTCCATTTCGTTGATTAGAGCTTCGGCTCGATCGCGCTTAAGAAGAAAGCGCTGGCATTGCGATAGTATGTTTTCGGCATTCGAATAACGGCCCTGGTCCCCTATGGTCAGCGCGAGATCACGGCGTTCGAGACTGACCGGCGTTGCCGGGACAATGTCATATGCTGGAGAGAGTCTCCAATCCCGATCCTTTGCAAGAACCGCGTGGTTCCGAGGATGATCATCAATGTTCGAGATGAGGGCGTTGAAACACATGCGCTTGAAAAGCTCCAAAGCGTCTTGTTCTGGATATGCACTCACACGTCTCAACTCTTCAGCAAGCAAAACGTACGACCATTTATCTCTGGACTTATGAGAGTCTTCAGCGCGCAGAAGGGTGAGCCCACTGACCATCCGAGCGCGGTGGTAGCCGCCTTTCGTCCTTTCACGATCAAAGCGCTTGACGAGAAGTACGTCCCGATCGGCGATCGAAACAATGCGGCTTTCAGCAGCGGTGATCCCGCATTCGCGAGCGAGAACCAACATTGCGTGTTCAACACGTGCATTGTTCCATTTGTCGTCTGGACGGTTGAATTTTGCCAACCATAGACCCTCTTGGTCTTCGACGACTGCTTTTGGCCTCGCTCCACCCATTGAAGTACCGACAAGCATTAGTTCTTCGACCTGATCTACTGCTGTGTCAGTGGGTAAGCCTTCGTCTGCGACAACTGCGTCCGCGATTCGCTGGAGTTTTTCAAGATCCAATGTCTGATTGAACTTTCGCCGCGGAGCAGGTGGTGATTGGCTTAAGCCAAAGCCAAGTGCTCCGGCTCGATCTTCTGGCGATTGCAGCAGGTAATCCAACTCGCTGAGCTGGGGTTTGCCAACGTGCCTTTCAATAACACGCCGACCCCAATAATCCGGACCGGCATCGCGAAGCGCACCAAACATTCCCTTTAATGCAGTTGTCTCGTATGTCTCTTCGCTTAGCTTCAACTCGACGGGATCAAACTCAACTTTGTCAGGCCGACCAAGATAATGCCTTCCATAGACAAAGCGACCTCGTGGAACTCCATTTTTGTTAATTGTAAGTTCGAAACGACCGGCGGTCACTGCCGAGATTTGCCCCGGCAGAGTAATGTAGACAAAACATTCGGCGGTCCGAGTGCTAGAAGTCATTGTTCAGACCTTTGCGTCGACGCACGCGCGCGCCTTCTCGCGAAAGCGCAAGTGTTTGGCCTTCAGCATCTCGACTTGGGTCTGCAAGCATTTCAAAGTCGCTCAATAGGCCATATGTCCAGAGAAGCGCGGTGTAGACTGCCGCACCAGTTGAGGGCTTTCCCTTTTCTGCATCGAATACGGCTCGAACGCCGACCCCAACTTTCCGGGCAACTTGTTCGATTGTTAGGGACCGACGGATGCGAGCGGTTCGTAGATTTTCCCCAAGCCGCTTAAGCGCTCCTTCAACTGGATGGGGAGGAACTGCGAGAAGAATATTTCGTGCCATTTTGATACGCCTTTAAGAGCAGATTAAACCGTTTTACATGCTCTTAAGAGCATAACACTTTTTCAGCTAAGATGCAAACATGCGCTCTAAAGAGCATATTAACTGCCTTAATGTGCCCTTTAGAGCATAAGGGTCAGAGATAAGAAATCGCTGTCCTAAAATAGAGTAATCATTCTATGCTTATTAAATTGGGGGGGTATCAATGAGGGGGCCATCATATCCATTTGGTCAGTTCAGTAAGATCAGTAAGATCAGCAACATCCGTAAAATCAGTAAGTTCACGGCGTCGTCGCAAACTTTGCTACTAACGTTCTCGGCCGCGGTATCCATGCCACTGTCAAATACTGATGGAATTTGCGCCGCCAGCACAAATGTCCACGGTATTATTGCGGAGAACACGCCGGTGGTTGATCGCTCGCCCGGCCGGGTCGAAGTTTCCTGGCAGCGAATTCACGACCGCGTCGCCAGGGCTGGCTATGACAAGGACAAATTGCGGGTTTCCGTTTATGTCAACGGTATCGAGCATCCAGAGGCCAAAGAGTTGCCTTTCACCACGGTGAAAGCCGTCTTTGGCGAGGAGGCGCCCCACAAACAATATGACTACTACGTCATCCACAAACTGAAGCAGTCCGACGGCACCATCAAAATCATCGACATCAGTGGGTTCAACTTGAAGGAGATCACCGACCCCGCCACAGTGGAAGCTTCGACTTTCAACGGCACTTTTCCCGGCGAAACATTCAAAGTTCATGTGGGCAAGGGTCTGCAAGCTCAGGGACTTGAAGATTGGTTTACCAATGAGGGATTAAAGAGAAGTTATAAGAAAATAGTGGCGGTGCCCTACCCGAAGGCCAACCCGGAAATTTTTCAATTTATGAACACCGCCCGCCAGGGAGTGAAAACCGAGGCTCATCGCCTCCCCAATGGAAAATTCACCACCGTCACACTCCGGAAAGTTGGAAGTTCTGAAAAACTGACTGTTGACGCCAAGAATTTTAGTATCAAACCGGATGCCGCCTTTAATGGAAATTCTTTTTTCTGGGACGACATGATCGCGGCGTCTGAGGGCAAGGCCATCCATGATCCTGAGCTGGCCGGCCAAGCGATTGATTTTCAACTGGCATTGCTCGATTTCAACGACGGCGTTATTCCACGAGAGGTCCGCAAGGAAAATCTCTTGAGCTTGTGGTTTACCGACCACGTTCGTGCCGGTGAGAATGCAAGACCGAATTTAAATTACACAAATCCTTTCTTGCTCAACCTGGCGGCGCGAAATCTTTACGCCAACGACAAAACACCCGAAAATTTCGAACGACTCAAACACGTTTCGCTGGGCATGGAGCGATATATTTACTGGATGGAAAAAAATCGCTCCATCAAAAATGCCGAGGGTCAGATTGTAGGCTTCAACGGCAGCGCTTACGGCACCGGCATGGATAACAGCCGCGGCGATATCGGCAACGCCAACGAGGCGGCCGCGCTCCATCATGGCTTTGTGGATTTTATTTCTTACCACACGACCATGCTCAACGACATGGATGACTTCAATCGGTTATTCGCCGAGAAGTCGAACCTGCCCGAAGAACGGGACCGATACCTGCGTGTTGCCGACGCCGCGCGCGCCAAGGCCGATCAGTTTAAGAAAGTGATCAATGACTATTATTGGGACCCTGATCAGTGTTTCTATTACGACGTCAACGTGGAGAAGAACGGACGCGTGACCCGCGACCGTGAATATACCGGAGTTTGGGGATTCTTGCCGCTTTTGGCGGAGGCCGCCAGTGAACAACAGGTCAATCAAATCATCTCTAAGAAGCTGACCCCTGAAACCTTTGGCGGGCGATTTCCACTTCCCTCCAATATGCGCGGCTCGGTTCCCGATTCATATTTAAAACACCGGCCCTATGAGACCTTCGGAGAAACGACGGCCGAAGACGGGTTTTCTTGGCGTGACCATGGCTATTGGGATACTCCCGCCACCACTTGGCCCAGCGCCAGCGCCCTGGTGATTGAGGGATTCCATCGCTCGGGCCGGCCTGATATCGCCGCCCGACTGAATACGGATTTACTGGCGGCTCAAACCAGCACCAAAAGTTGGGAAGAATCATACGGCCGGGCTTACAAGATCCATCCTAATGGGTCGGTTGAAGAAAAAGCCATGCCGTTGCGCCACAAACCGCATCAGCCGCGCGTGAACGAACAAGGGGTCGGGGAGTTCCTGGGTTGGGCCGTGGCGCAACTGGGAAACGGCTTGTCTTTTCATAGCATGGGATTTCAGCCGACTTTACGGGGTTTAAACTGGATTTTGCCGCAAACATTGGGTGTCGGAGACACCATGGGATTCAGCAACAGACCTTACGGTGGAGGCATGCTCAAGAAGATTTTCCTGCACCGCCCGAATCCCCGGAAGTACCTTCTGGAGGTCGAATCGGACAGGCCGTTCACCATCGTCATGGATTCATTGCCAGGAGTCGATGGGCCCCGTCACCGAGTCGTCAAAGTCAACACAGGCTATCAACAGATTGAAATGGATCTTGGTGAAGGTTCACGCCGTTTCCGCAAACTTCTGAGCGGGCGAGCCGGTGAGAACCCTGTCAATGTTGGTGACGACATTATCAAGGCTTTGCGCGCGCTCCCTGAGAACCTGTGAACTTTCAAATGAACTCATCGAGAGCGTATGATTATTCACTGAAATGCCGGCCACTCGCTTGATCGCTTCGTTCACCTTGTTGATTCCTGACGCTTGCTCGCTGGAAGCCTGAGTGATCCGGTCCATCGATTCTTTCAAAGACCACATATTCGCGACCACGAGATCCAAACTCTCGATGCTGCTTTGGGCGAGTTGATTCCCGGAATCCACGGAGACTTGGACGAGCCCCGTAATTTCACTGATTTTTTTCTTGATGTTCTCGCTGAGCTGAACAGCCACGGTGGATCCGTCGCGGACAAAAGAGTTGATATCCTCCGAGGCCTGACCCGACAAGGCGGCGAGTTTACCGACCTCTTCCGCGACAACGGCGAACCCGCGACCGGTTTCGCCGGCACGCGCCGCCTCGACCGAGGCGTTGAACGACAGCAGCCGGGTTTGAAACACGATTTCGTTGATGATTTTGGTTTTGTCGGCGATGCCGGCGATATAACTCACAACTTCGCCGATTTCGTTATCGATTTTTGAAACCTCAAGGATGAAATTGTTTACCGTTTGGGTCAACGAAGACATGGCGGACCGCAGGTCGGTGACCGTTCGATAGCACTTTTCCGTCGTTGTCGAACTCTCCGTCGTCTTCCCTTGCATTTGATTGGCGGTGTCGAGATTGGCCTTCACCATGTTGGTGAACTGATCAAGCACCGCTGTCATTTCGGTGATTGACGTGGTGACGCTCTGGGAGCTGTCCTGAATGGTCGCCGAATTTTCGAGAGTCACCATGGCCGCTTTGGAAACCGCCCTGGCGGTCTCGTCGAGGACCGAATTTGAGTTGTAAATCGGGCGGAAAATGCGGTCACTGGCAAAAAACGAGAACAGAAACGCGGCCACGCTGAAAACAAACACCAAGACAAAAACGACATGGTTGAAATCTCTCAGGTCGGTGATTGAAGAACTGAACTTCTCGATCGTGTCACCGCGTTCAGTATTGGCGAGCGCGGAAAAGGATTGATAACGGGCTGGCAACACCTTGAGGGCGACCTCGGCGGCCATTAGATTGTCGCCCGCATCAATCAAATCGAGCATTTTTTTAACGTCGGCTTGGAAAGACAGATATTCAGCGCTCAAGGATGGAAGGTGTAAGGTGCTGAGCTCGGCATCGACTTCTTGAATTGAGGTTCGGATGGGGTCAGACACCCGTCCCGCGTCAGCTCCAGCGTTGGAGCCGGCGACGGCGTTCAAAACCAGGTACTGCATGGCCTGATTGATTTTCAAAACCTTGGCCGCGATATCGTCAACCTGCTGCAAACGCTGCGACCGCTCGCGGATCTCCGACCCGATGGAGCGCGCCTTCAGTGTGCCAAGCACGTTGAAGGCGATGAAGACAGTCAGGACCACAATCATCAGGGCGCTAACTTTGCCTTTTAACGAAAGCTGACTTAGCATGGCACAACCTATAACCTTTCATCCGGAAAACGGCCGATAGCGCCCTCACTAGGGCGTATCCTGGGATACGCTCTAGTCCAAATGATCCACGTATGTGAAAGTCCCTGAATCATTGAACTTTGAAAGATAGACCTTTTTCAATCCCTGATGGGACTTCGAACTGAAGTTCACCGTGACCCCTCCGATGTCCACATTCAGCTTTTCAATCGCCGATTTCAGCTGGTTGGCGTCGAAAGAAGTTCCGGCCTTTTGCAGGGCCATGTGAAACACTTTGGCTAGGGCAAACCCTTCGAGGGAGATAAATTCGAAGTCCGACTTCACTTTTTCCTGGTATTCTTTGACGAGAGGTAACGACGCGTCCCAGGGGTTCGGAACCACTTGGGTCACGTAGACGTTCTTCGCCTTGCCCTTGAGCTGATCCGCCAGGGCTTTGGCGCCGACGAATGAAATATTCAGAAATGGCACATCCAAGCCATGAAGCTTCCAGTATTTTATCACGGTGGCGGCGGGGCTATAGGCACCGACCAGAA
>PSRN01000257.1 GCA_003176075.1 Bdellovibrio sp. | reverse complement strand
CCTGCCGATGGCTCCGTAAATTCCAGCCGCCGTCACGAGTCCCCAGGAATTTTCATTGGTGTTCTTTTTGATCCATGCGGACAATTGTCCGCGCGAGGTGACGTCGACACAGGAAATCTCCACGCGGCCGCCACTCATTCGGCGCGTTTCCTGAAGCTCCCCTTCGGAGCGGGCGCAGCCGCGGACCAGGAATCCATCAGCGCTCAGTTTGACAGCGATCGACCGACCGAGACCTCGTCCCGCCCCGGTCACCAGAATCTCTTTTTTCCCAGACGCAGGCATTGGATTCCACCCTTTCTGCGAAATCAGTCGAATCTACGAAATCAGTCGAACTCCCTCAAAATCAAATCTGAAACGGACTTCCTGCAGTTGTTCCTTCTGCATGGCCTTGCGAAGACGGGCATGGTCCTCGGTGTAAACCAGCAAAAATCCGCCGGCGCCGGCGCCGATGAGCTTGCCGCCGACGGCCCCATTATCCCTGGCGACCTGATAGGCCCGGTCAATCGCGCCGTTGGACATTCCTTTGGTTCGGCGCTTTTTGTTTTCCCAATGAACGTTCATGAACTCGGCGAATTTTCGCAAGTCGCCCTCCTCGAGCGCGGTCTTTGAATCTTGACCGAGCTTCTTCGTGAAGTGAAGATTTTCGATCATCCCGCCATCGTTTGTTTCGGTTTTTGTTTTTTGGTCAGACAGGACTTCCGAAGCGCTGCGGGAAAAACCGGTGAAGAAGAGCAAAAGATTATCTTCCAGTCTCTCGAGGGATTCGTGGGAAATATTCAAGGGTGAGACTTCAACCGATTCATCCGGGTTGAACTTGAAATGGGTAATTCCACCATAGGCGCAGGCGAACTGATCTTGCTTCCCGATCGGCTGCAGCAGCCGGTTGATCTCGATATCGCAAGCTTCTTCAGCCAGGGCCCGCGTCAGCTTGTTTTCCCGGCGGTAGCAGGAAAGAGCTTTGAGCAAGGCCACAGTGAAAGCCCCCGATGAGCCCAGGCCAGTGCCGTCGGGGATATCGGCGAAACTCACCATTTCAACTTGCGGCTCGATCTTTCGGCCTTGCAGGGCCTCACGAAAAATCGGATGCTTGATGCTTTCCGCCCGATCAACGCGTTCGAAGCTCGAGTACTTGATCACGAACCCCGGCTGAAACATTCTGTGGAGGGCGATATAAATGTACTTATCAATGCCAGCCGAAACCAGCTCGCCGCCGAAACGGCGATAATAGGAGGGGAGGTCGGTTCCACCGCCCCCCAAAGTTATGCGCAATGGAGCTCTGGTGATGATCATGTCTTGTCCCTCGCTTCCGTTTCTCTTGCTTCGATCAACTTGACCAGCCACTCGTTCGCTAAAAGAAACCGGGCTGTCCTTTCAACGCTTTCGACGATGGAGAGCCGCGGGCGCCAACCCAGTCCGCGCAGCTTTTGACAGTCCAGGAAAATGAATGGACTGTCGCCGATCCAACCTCTTTCGCCGCCGGAGTACGCGCGTCGCGGGCTCACTCTCATGATCTTACAGAGCACGTCGAGAGACTGATCGACGTTCAAATATTCATCGGGGCCCACATTGTAGATCGCCACCCGCTCTGATGTTTTGCTCAAAATTGTCTGAATGGCGGCTACGCAGTCACTGACGTCGAGGTAAGCTTTTCTTTGCTTGCCGTTGCCCAACACCTCAATTTGTTTCGGATTGATTTTCAGCTTGCGGATAAAATCGAGCACGTGGCCGTGAGTGTATCGCTCGCCGAGAATGGAGACAAAGCGAAAAATACAGCCCTGCATCTTATAGCCCTCGCAGTAAGCTTGGATCAAGGCCTCGCCAGCCAGCTTGCTGGCGGCATAAAGACTCGTCTGAACGGGAAAAGGGCAATTTTCCGGGGTTGGAAAAATTTGAGGTTCGCCGTAGACCGACCCGGTGGAGGTGTAGCCAAAGCGGGAGACTCCAGCGGCGCGCGCGCCCTCGAGAACGTTGAAGGTGACCAGGGTTCCCTGCTCAAGATCTTTGCGAGGGTGCTCCAAGCCCCTTCGCACGTCGGCGTTGGCGGCAAGATGAAGCACCAGTGCCGGCGCGAAGAATTTCAGGACGCGATGGACCTGATCACTTTCCAAAAGTTCAAGTTTTTCGAATCGAAACTTCGGGAATTTCAACGATGGAGCGAGAAACTCTTCGAGGCCGGTGCTGAGGTTATCCAGTCCCAAGACTTCGTGGTCCCCGCGCAAAAAATTCTCCGCGAGATGACTGCCAATAAAGCCCGCGGCGCCGGTCACTGCGATTTTCATAGAGAACCCTCCCCATCTATTTTCGTGACCCTTTCAGCGTATGGATTCCCATTTTGGTTCTTCAACCTTCAACAGGGGATGTGAAACAAGAAGATGCCAAATCACCGCGGCAAATCCCTCCGTGAGCGGAGTCACGTGCTTGGGATTGACGGTGGGCACGACGACACAAGCATGAGCCACCTCTTTTGTATAGCCCCCGTCCTTGCCAACAATCCCAAGGATGGTGCTCCCGACCTCTTTGGCCAGTGAAAGAGCGCGCACCAGATTCATCGAGACGTTCTTTTCCCGGCTCCCGCCGCCCACCGAGAAAATGAGTATCCCATCTTTTGGACCGAGTCGTGAACCCTTTAAGTATCCAACGAAAGTTGTTTCCCAGCCTTCGTCATTTGTCCGCGCAGTCAGCTCCGACACGTTGTCAGTCGGCGCATAGGCTTCAAAGCCGCAGAGCTTGCGAAAGTCGTTGACGGCGTGGCCGGCGTGTCCCGCCGAACCTCCGACCCCCAAAATAAACAGCCTTCCACCGCGGTCGCGAATCTGGCGAAGTTGTCCGGCCATCTCTTCAATGTTTGCGGGCTTAAGTTGCCGACAGACCGCGAGGGATTCGTCGAGAAATGTTTCTGAGAAACTGGCCATTTCAACCTCCACCAGACATTATTCTTACCAAAATTTTTCAATGGTGCGCTTTAAAGACGAAAGCCGGCTTTTGTAGCGTCATTGTAGAACATCTTTACCGTTTCCAGTGAGTACTCAGTCAGGTCTTTGTTGCGCAAGCTTCGTTTGGTGAGCAAGTCGTCGGTAACCGTAATGATGTGGCAACCGGCCATTTCCGCTTGCACAATGTTTAAAGCCTCCCGCGGGCTGGCCCACAGAATTTTGGCCTTGGGCCGATCGCGAAACAAATCAACGGCCCGTTTCATGATCGGAATGGGATCCACCCCCGTGTCGGCGATCCGGCCGGCAAAAATAGAGACGATGACGTCATCTTCCGGACGAGTCACTTTGCGAAGTGCTGAGAACTGTAATTCAGTGAAAATAGCCGTGACATTGAGTTTCACGCCCAAGCGAAAAAGATCTTCGATCAAGGGAATGGCTGATTCAGAGCGAGTGTTGGTGATCGGAATCTTCACGTTCACATGTTCGCCCCAAGACTTGATGATCAGGGCTTGGCGTTTCATTTCGGCAAAATCGTCTGAAAAAACCTCGAACGAAATGGGCAGGTCTTTGATCGTCGCCAACACTTCTTTGGCGAAGCCCTGGTAGTCTTTAATACCGGCCTTGGCCATTAAAGTGGGGTTCGTCGTAAAGCCGGAGACGACACCTTCGCGATAACGTTTGATCATGTCCTGAATGTTTGCGCCGTCGGCATAGATCTTCAGAGCCACTCCCTGGTCCTTTCTTCCGTGCCCTTTCCCTGGGACACTGTCTCTCCAGCACTATCTCTCCAGCACTGTCTGGCCGGCACCTTCTCCGCACCACTTCTTAGATGCCCTCATCAGTATGAGATAAAGTGAGGCGATACGTCATCTCAATTTATGAGGTCGAGTACTCGACCTCATAATGTCTGGACGAGGTATTTCTCCAGATCCTGCAAACCCTGGGGCGAACCCACTTCGTAGAAGCGATCCGACGTCATGAAAAATCCCACGTGTCCCTCGACACTCAACTGATGGAGCCGGTCCGCCAAATCGAATTTTTCATTGGCAGACCACTTGGCCACCACCGTCCTTTTCATCGCGATCAGCCCGTAATCAATCAGTTGAGCCCCTGCTGGAGCTAGCGGCCCCTTGCCGTAGAGCAATTTTCCCGCCGCGGAAATGGCGCAGTTGCTCGTATCCCACCGGTTGTCATTCTTCACGACGGTCATCATCACATCATCTTCGGTGTCTTGGAACTTGTCCCATACCGCCTGCCAGTCGGTGGGCAAGTAAGAATCCCCATAAGTCAGAAAAAATTCTTCTTTAAGTTTAGATTTCGCCTCAGCGGATTTCAGAGCTCCGCCCGTTCCACGCGGAATCGAGCCTTCATTGTGCATGCCGACCGGCACTGACCAGGAACGACCGCGCAGATGATCCTCCACTTGATCAGCCAGATGACTTACAAGATAAAGAATTTCGCTCACACCTTTCCGCGCCAAGAGTTCAATTTGGTGATCGATAAAAGGTCTTCCCGCGACCCTCAACAACACTTTGGGTGTCTGCGCAGTTCGTGGCAACATTCGCGTTCCCAGGCCCCCAGCCAACACCACGCATTGCATGACTATTTCACTTTCACACCCGTGGCGTCTGCGGAGCTAAGTCCCACGGCCGCGTCGACGATAAATTTTGGCCGTTGTTTAACCTCTTCGTAAATTCGTCCGATGTATTCACCCAAGATACCCACCGAAATTAGCTGAACTCCGCCCATAAACAACACAAGAATAACAATCGTGGGATTGCCGAGTGGAAAAGGGGCCCCCAGAAATTTCAAAATGGCATATAGAATGCCAAGCACAAAGGCGAAGCTCGCCACCGCAAAACCGAACATTGTGCTGATCGAGAGCATGTAAGTGGAAAAGCAAAATATGCCGTTAAAACCAATTCGCAAAGAACCAAGAAATCTGTTGTAATTCCCTTGGCCCGAAAAGCGGGGGTCTCTGTCGTACATCACCGAGGCTTTCTTAAAACCCACAATGGCGACCAGGCCTCGAAGAAAGCCATGCGACTCCTTCAACTTGACCACTTCATTAACCACTCTTCTTTTCATCAGCCGGAAGTCGCCCGTATTTGGCGGAATATCCACGTCGGCAATGCGATTGATCACTTTGTAACCAAGACCCGCGATCATTCGCTTGATGAGGGTTTCGCCCGCCCGGCTCTTTCTTTGCGCATAAACAATGTCATAGCCTTCCCGCGACTTTTCATACATTTGGACGATCAGCTCGGGCGGGTCTTGCAAGTCCACGTCAATGACGACGACCGATTCCCCCGAGGAATATTGCAGACCTGCCAAAGTGGCCATGGGTTGGCCAAAGCGCCGCGAGAATTTCAAAAATTTAATGCGGGGATCACGGCGGTGATGTTCTTTCAGCACGTCCTCGCTGCGATCAGAGCCGGGGTCCATGGCAAAAATGATTTCATAATCATTGCCAATTTTTGTCAGCGCGGCCTGGATTCGCCGAAGAAACTCAGGGATGTTTTTTTCTTCATTTAAAATGGGCACGATCACAGAAATTTCCATGTCTCCTGACAGGATTCACCGATTCGATGATTCAGGCAATTGAGGATCTGGCGTTAAACCGTGGCGACGATTTGCGTTACACCAGCGGTCAACTGATTTCGAGAGCCGAGGTACTAGACTTGCAAACACAAACGCTTCGCCGACAAGATAAGATATAGATGAATCGCGAAAAACTTTTGACCCTCGGAGCTTCGGCAATGGGGGCCGTGATGTCTTTCTTGCTTCTTCGCCTGTACTCGGGCGCTCTTATTTTTCCATTTGAATTGGAAATTCGTGAGGGCGTTTCCTGGATCTTCGTCTTGGCCCAGTCGGAGGGACTGAATCTCTATGATCATTCAAAACTTGCTTACTTCAACATGTGCCCTGGTCCTTTTGAGCCACTCGCAAAATTCTGGCTTTACCAGATCACGCCATTTTTCCCCTCTCAGGTAAACACACGACTGTTCATTTTGTTTTCGCCACTCTTCAGCGTGGGCGCAATTTTCCTGGCCTTGCGAAGACGAGAGGGCCGGGGTTTATTACTGGCGCTGCTCTTGGCCTTGGCCTTGATTCTTTCGGTGATCAATCTGGCTCCCTACGCCGGTCTGGTCGGCCGTTCCGATGCCCTGGCTCTGGCTCTTACTGTTTTTTTGGCGGGAGTGACTTTCCATTCGATTGAGAAGAGTTCGCGTGGTAAGCCTTCGCGGTGGTCGACGCCGGTCGCAGCGCTCTTGTCCGCTCTGGCTTTTTTCGCCAACTGGCGATACGCCCCCGCGGTGGGCGTACTTCTTGGCCTGCCAATAGTCCTTGATTCACGGCCCGCTTCTCAACCCGCTTCCGAGTGGCTGAAATCGATTTTCCGTCTGAAACTGATCGTCCTCGTCGTTTGGACCACTGTCTTTCTTCTATTTCTTGGACTGCAATTTGATTTCGACATCGATAAGTATTATCGGCACTTCTTTGGCTTTTTCTTCGATGAGAAATCCATCCATACGACTCCCATTGGCGAATTTGAGCTCTTTCCTTCCGAAATTCTGAATGTTTCCCGTGGTGTTCCGATCTTGTTCTTAATGGCGACGATGTTTGTCTTGGTGATTCAAAGGATTCGCCAAAAGACGTTGAATCGACGGGCTTTGATTTTAATTCCACTTATTTTCTTGGCCTATCTCGTCTACTCTCTGGGGTTTTATTTCAACAAGAGTGGGGGTGGCCTCTATTACTTCGCGCCTTTCTTGGTCGTCAGTTGGGGGCTCTTTGCGTGGCTTCTGGGTCGTTCGTCCGTCCCTTCTTTGAAGCTCATCATGGGAGTTCTGCTTTATCTCTTTATTGTTCCCAATTGGGGTCAGGTGTTTCACCAAAGCGACAATCTATGGAAGAACATGCAGCCGGCCATTGATTTCCGCGCGCATCTCGAACAGTTGGACGAGCAGGATGGCGTTTTGTCCGAGGATCTTCAACTCTTTAAAAAGAAGTTTCGCGATTCCCAGGTGGACAACGGGGATCTTGTCGAGCTCCTCAGCCAAACGGGATATTTTGGTGACGAATTCAGCCAGACAGCGCAACGTCACTTCGCGGATGTTCGCAACTTGAAATTCAAGTATGTTTTCACCGCCGGGATCGCCAGTGCCACGCTAAAGCAAGTCTTGTCCTCCAACTACCAACCCCGCTTCATGGCGCCGCCCTACGAAACATTGAACGGCCCCGGGGGATGCGTAATCACGATCAACTGTCCCGTGCTTTTCGAATTGCGCCGCTGACGTGACCTGAAAAGAAACCGGGCCTGGCATCTTCTAAAGCGCGCCATCTCTCTTCAGATATTCAAGCCACCACTTGCTAAAATGGTCGGCCCCCACCTTGTCGAGATGAATGGCGTCGTAGTAGAGGCTGTCAGGAAGTTGGATCAGCGGATCATTGTAGAAGTCGAGAAAGCGGACCCGCCGAAGGTTTTTAATGAGCTGGCTGGCCTTCAGGCCGTAATCGCGTTCGACATCGGCCGCGTAGGTTCCATCAATGCAGGCATGATAGACTGTCGTTACCGGACCGTTAAAAATGTAATAGCGTCCAGGCCATGTCTCAAGTGTGGCGACGGCCTCGGCAAAAAGGCGCCATCTTGCACCGTCGAGATTGACGTTCTTGTACCAAGAGAATCTGGCGACATTGGAGGCGTGGCGAATGCGATCGCAGTGATAATCCTGATGGTCGACGGGCAGAAAACCTTTATGGGGGTCATTTCCTTTCATGGTGGCAAGTTGTGCGATTGTCGCCGTGAAGTTGTTGTAGACATTTTCACCGTCCAACATCGTTCGGGCCGCCAAGAACCAACCGGACTTAAACATCACGAGTCGCTCGAAAGTCGTAAGGCTGAAGTAAATCTCGGGTGTGAAGCGATCCTTTTCATTGTTGCCGTCGTTGATGTAGGCTGAGCTTGCGGAAATGATGAAAGTCAATGGCAGCTTGTGGATTCCGGTGGCTTCCAGCGTTTTCACCAAGGTCCACAAATCACCCGAGCTGATCGCCACGTTGATGGCGGGATGGCCCTCGGCGCTGAAAACCGCCGGATTGAGCTGCCTTTCCGCCCGGGAGTCGCCGGCGAAAATGACTTGAGCTTGGGGTTCCTGTTGGTACAGCAGCATGAGCTTTTGCAATTGACCGACGCTGCCATGGACTGGGCCCAGGGCTTGAATCTCGGTTTCCAGTCGCCACCACTCCCAGCCCACCACGCCGGCGGACAGCGAAATCAAGAAAAGAAGTTTTGCAATAAATGCCCGCAAGGTCCATCCTCTCAAAATTGGAAATAAATAAACGGTTTTTTAGATTCCGGAAAATACATCCACGAGTAAAGCACGATCAAGAGGCCGGTTAAATACAGGGCCCACCGGCTAAACCACCGGCAGGGAGCGAGGAGCTGGCCGAAATCCTCCTCGCCTTCAAGAAATTGGCCGATCTCCATCAGCACGAACACCGTCAACGCGATGATGAGTTCCTCGCCACTGGACTTGATGGAGCGGAAGAAGGACTCGCTGAGGATGGAACCGTTGAAAAACCGGGCGCCGAGATCCAGAAATCCGGCGGGCAGCTGAAGTAAGGTTTTGCAAGCCGTCTCGACCGTGTCGGCGCGAAAAAAGACCCACGCCGGCAAGGTCAGCAGGTAGGTGACCAGCACTCCGAGAGGGCGCAGTCTTTGCCAGTGCAGCCCGATTGCCTTTTCGATGACGACATAAATTCCGTTGAGTCCTCCCCAAATGAGAAAAGTCCAGTTGGCCCCGTGCCAAAGTCCTGAAATGAGGAAGGTGATCATCAAATTAAGCGCGGACCTCCAGGGACCCCTTCGACTGCCTCCGAGCGGCAAATAGACGTAATCGCGAAACCAAGTTGAAAGCGACATGTGCCAGCGCCGCCAAAATTCGCCGACCGTCGCGGCGGCGTAAGGACGATTGAAATTCTTCACCAACTCAAAGCCAAGCACCCGGGCGGCCCCACGGGCGATGCAAGTATAACCTTGAAAATCCGCGTAAATTTGGAACGAAAAAAATACCGAAGCCAAAAAAAGAAGTTCAGATGAAGCGTGGGGGACGTCCGAGTAGGCCGCGTCGACCACCAGACCCAATCGATCCGCCACCACGGTTTTCAAAAAAGCGCCCCAAAGGATGAGGCGAAGACCTGAAACGGCCCGTGGAATGTTGAAGAAATGAGTCTCATGAAACTGATGAAGCAGATTTTGCGGCCGTTCAATGGGCCCGGCCACCAACTGGGGAAAGAACAGGACGTACAGGGCATAAATGCCAAAGTGTCGTTCAGCCCTTTGCTGTCCACGGTAGACTTCGATGACGTAGCTCAAACTCTGAAAAGTGTGAAAGGACAAACCAATGGGAAGATAAAGCCCAATCCTGTTTTTCTCTTGTTCGCTCAGCTGGACATCAAAAGATTCACGCAGTTGGTTGAAGATTGAAAAAGCGAAATCCAAATATTTGAAGAAAAACAGGATGGCACAGGTGACCAGAATGCTCGACCAGAGAAGAATTTTACCCGTGGCGGCTTCGCCGCCCACGCTGCGCCGCCGGCCCTGGCTCTTTTCAATCCACAAACCGGCCGCGTAATCAACGCCAATGGTGAGCAGAAGGATCAAAATATATTCCGGAATAAAAGCCATATAGAAACAACAGCTGGCCAATAGAAGGAACAGCCAGCGCCACGCCGCGGGAACAATCCAAAAGTAACCGATCACGACAGCCGGAAAAAATAGAATAAATTCGACTGAGTTAAAAAGCATTCGCCTCTATGAAAAGACTTGGTTGTAAAAATCGAAAAAGGGTTGGGCCCGCCCCGAAGTGAAAACGGCCCGGCCGGCCTCCCTGAAATTTTCAATTTGCCGCGGATTCAAAGATTGCAGATAAGTCCATACGTCTCTCCAATCGCCGATCCGCCGAGCGTCGATAAAGGACTCCGGCGGCAGGAAATCAGCAACGTCGGCGGGACCCACAAAGACGGGAATGGATCCGGCATAGAAGCAATCAAATAGTTTTTCAGACAGACAGCTCTTCATCGCGGTGTTCTCGATCACCAGGGAAAAAGCGTATTTGGAAAGTGTCGCGAATTTGGACTCCGTGGGGCCTTTATAAACCGACATCAGCCTTCGATAGTTCAACAAATAGGTCGGCCAAACAATACGGGGAGAAAGGGCGAGCCTCCAATGCATTCCGTAAAGGTCGATGGCGCTCAACCCGGCCAGGGCGGCGACCGCGTGGATACGATAAGAATAAAATTCTTCTCCCGTGAACGAAGAATCGAAAATTTCAGACAGGGTATTCAAGCGAAGGCCGCGGGCGGACTGAACGCCGACCATGTCCACGCACCGATAAATCCAAGGATTCTGCAGCGAATTGATGATCACCAATTTCTTGATTCGGTCTTGCCGGGCCCAAAAAGGCATCAAGACGTGATTGAAGGGAATCGGAAAATAAAGCTTTCGCAATTTGCTTTGGTCCACGCCTTTGAGCGAGTAGCAATCGCCTGACAGATTGTGGACATAGACTCTCTCAAACACGCTCGTGAGTTCCGGAAGAATGCGGTAAAGCCGCGGCGCGAACACCGGTGGTTCATGAACCACAAAGGCCTTAAAGCGAACATTCGGGCGGCCGCGAAGCTCGCGATGACTGAGCATGCCGAGTGAATAAAAATCCACGGGCTCGGAAATTCCAGGGTGGGCAGACAGGTAGTCTGAGGTGTGAACGGTTTTCCCGCCGCCTTGGATTCTCACCAGGGCCTCGTAAATCGGGAGGCCGCGGCCGTCCCACACCTGCGGTGGCTTGCAAAGAAGTTGATCCCGCAGAAAATGATAGGAATAAGGATCGACGGCGATCATTTCAAGGACTCGCCTCGACCGTTAAGGACTCGCGTCCAGGGGCGATTCCACGGGCGATTCCGCAAGAAATAGAACATCCGGGTGCGAAAAGTGGGCGAAAGAAGAATAAGGGACAGGCGATGAACCTGATTGTAAAGGGCGGCTCCCCATCCCATGTGAAAACCCGGCGCGTTCTTGTATTTCTCGCGAATCCCGATAGTCACGCGTTCGATCTCAGCGGTGTTTTGATGGGTGGCGGAGCTGGCCACCAACCGGTATTGAAACAAAAACTGGGGAAGATTCATGAATTTTCCAAGCGCGCCCAGACGAAAATAAAGGTCATAATCTTCCCCTTGCCGGTAGGACGTGTCGTAACCGCCCACCTGATCGAGGGCGCTTTTTCTATACATAATCGCCGGGTGACAAAAAGGACTGAAAAAGTATATTTGCCGGCGCATCTGGGAGTCCTGGTAGAAATAAGTGCGTTCACCCGCAATCTCGCCGCGTTCATTGATGATTTGAATGTCGCAGCCCAAGGCGACCACGTCGGCATGACTCTCCATGGTTGCCACCTGGAGTTCGAGCCGGCGGGGCAGTGAAATATCGTCGCTGTCCATCCTGGCGACATAAAGCCCTTTCGCTTGTTCGATCGCCTGGTTCAAGCAGCGGGAAAGGCCCTGGCCAGTCTTGTTTTCGATGACATGAATACGTGAATCCAAAGCCTCGTACTGCCGGCAAATAGCGAGCGATTGATCGCGGCATGGATCGTAAACCAGAAAGAGCTCCCACTCTTGATGGGTTTGCGATCTGATGCTGTCGATGGCCGGCCGCAGAAATCTTTCACTGTTGAAAACTGGAAGCGCGACGCTCACCAGAGCCATCATACACCCCGGTAAAACGCGGTGATATTCTGACAAATAAGATCAATTTCCGCGTCGGCAAGCTGGTTGGCGGAAGGGAGCCAAAGACCCTTTTCACCGACATTTTCAGAGACCGGGTGGTCGCCCTTCAGCTGGTAAGCCTTTTGCCGGTGAATGGGCGGATACATGACCCGGGTGCCGATATTTCTCTTCTTTAAATATTCCTGAAGCTCATTTCTTCGCTCGCAAAGACTGTCAATGAACCAAGGAGTCGTCCACCGAAAATCATGATCAAAGAGTTTGATCCCAGAAAGGCCGGCGAGATTCTTCAGATAACGTTGCGCGATTTCTTTCTTTCGCTTCACCCGCCACGGCACCTTTTTCATTTGTTCGATACCCAGACAGGCTTGCAGCTCGGTGAACTTGAAATTGTAGCCGATCGTATCGTGAATGTCATTGCCACCGCCGGAGCGGCCGAAGTCCTTGAGCCGGCGCAAATTAAAGGCGATTTCATCGTTGTTCGTGATCAGGCATCCACCCTGGCCGGTGGAAATAATCTTCGGCGCGGAAAAAGAAAAACTTCCGACCGCCCCTTTGGTGCCGATGTGTTGACCGTCGGGGAAATAAGATCCGAGGGACTGGGCGGCGTCCTCGATGATTGGAATTCCGGCGTGCTCAGCGATTCTAGCCAGGCGCTCGTAACCGTCGTGTGGAAACCGGGTGCGTGGAAACCGTCCGTTGGCGGAAACAAACATGATCGCTTTGGTCGCCGGAGTCAGGGCCTTTTCAACCAGCGCGGCATCGAGGCATAGAGTCTCAGGCTCGACATCGACAAAGACGGGGTTCGCCCCGATCATCTTGATCGAATTGGGTGAGGCGATCATGGAGTAATTGGGTACAATCACGTCGTCGCCGTGCTGAATGCCAAGGGCGATGGCCGCCAAGGTGAGGCTGATCGTCCCGTTGTTGACGACAATGCAATGGCGGGCGCCGGTGTACTCGGCGATCATTTGCTCGAACTTTTCGGTTCGTTTGAACTCGGTCATAAAGCCGCCTTCATTCAAATAATCAATGATGGCTTGCTTTTCCTCCTCACCGAACCAGGGTTGCATTTGCAGAATAAATCGATCCACGGCTTATCCTTCAGCTCCATAGGAGTCGTGATGCAAATCGTACTGAACCATGATCTTGACGAGCTGGCGAAGATTGGTGCGGGCCGACCAGCCCAGATTCTTGCTGATCAAACTCGGATCGCCGCAAAGAAAATCGACCTCAGCGGGTCGGTAATACTTGGGATCGATCTTAACGAGAATTTCTCCCGTTCGTTTATTGACGCCAATTTCATCGGCGCCCGATCCGCGCCATTCAATTTGCAATCCCGCTTCTTCAAAGGCCATTTCAACGAATTGCCTGACTGAGAAGACCTTCCCCGTGGCCACCACGTAGTCGGTTGGCGTTTCCTGCTGCAGCATCAGCCACATGGCTTCCACGTACTCCTTGGCGTATCCCCAATCGCGCTGGGCGTTCAAGTTTCCCAGCGTGAGATCGGGTTGCCGGCCTTGCTTGATTCTCGCCGCCGCCTTGGTGATTTTTTTGGTTACAAAGGTTTCGCCCCGGCGGGGGGATTCGTGATTGAACAAGATGCCGTTGCAAGCGTACAAGCCGTAGGCCTCCCGATAGTTTACGGTCGCCCAATAGGCGTAAAGCTTGGCGGCGCCATAAGGAGATTTGGGGTGAAAAGGTGTTTTCTCACTTTGTGGGGCTGTCGCCGGAATCCCGCCATAAAGCTCAGAGGTGGAAGCTTGATAGAAGCGGGTGCGGATTTTTGCATCCTTGATCGCGTTGAGCAGACGAATGGTTCCCACGGCGTCCACTTCAGCGGTGTACTCTGGCACTTCAAAAGAAACAGCCACGTGCGACTGCGCTCCGAGGTTGTACACTTCGTGCGGTTGAATCTTGGCCAGCAACGTGTGCAAATTGCTCGAGTCGGTCAGGTCACCGTGGTAGGTGAAAAAATGAGGATGGCGCATCAGGTGATCGATTCGGGCGCTGGTAAACACCGAGGACCGGCGCAAGATGGAGTGAACTTCATAACCCTTGCTGAGCAACAACTCCGCAAGGTAGGATCCATCCTGTCCCGTCACGCCCGTGATGAAGGCCTTTTTCATTGTAACATTTAAGCATTCGGATCTGGACCTTTCAAGTCTAGGATTAAGTCCAGGTTGTTGAAGTTCAGTGAAGATTCCTTAGAATTTGATCAGAGGTTTTTAGCAATTGCTCTGAAGGTTTCTCTGAGGGTTTCTCTGAGGGTTGCTTTGAGGTTTTCGTGAAGGATGATTTTGCGATCCTGGTATTATCCTGCGACAAATATGCCCATATTTGGCCGGCGTTCTTTGCCTGCTTCAGGAAATACTTTCCCGAATGCCGGTGGCCAGTTTATTTGGGATCGAACGAGCTTGCGTGCAGCGAGCCTGGCGTCGTCACCTTACTGAGTGGCGAGGATATCGATTGGTCGACCAGCTTTCTGCGGATTCTGCGTCAGGTCCCGGAGCGAAGACTGTTTATTATCCTGGAAGATCTTCTTTTGGCCTCACCGATGAATGCTTCTCTGTTTGAGCAGGTCATTGATTTTCAAAGGGCAGAGGAAGCAAGGCTGATCAAATACTTTCGTGCAACGAAGCCTGACAAGCCTCATCAAAATCCCCTTTTCGGCATGTACGACCGAGGCGCTCCTTATCGTGCTGTTGTCGTCGGCTTTTGGGATAAGGCTTGCCTTGAATCGCTTTTGATTCCGGGAGAAAATCCATGGAATTTTGAAATTCTCGGGTCTTATCGAACGTCTTATTCAGATGGATTCTATTGTCTCAACGACAAGCTCTGCGATTTTGCAAATATGATTGAAAAAGGAAAATGGTATCCGGAAGCGCTGGCTTGGGCTCATCGTGAAGGATTGAATGTAGGGGAGAGTTTTCGTCCCACTTTGCGGGGGAGAACGCGATTGATCAGCGGCTTACAGATTCTTTATTATAAGGTGATGCTGAAAGTCCCCTGGCGACGGCGTCTCTGGCTGATGAATTGGCTGCGGAAGCTGCTGATCAGTTACTGACATCAGCCTGAAGATGATTTTTGGCTTTCAATTCGCACCCGCTTAGATTTTGAAATCCGATAGCCATTCTGCCGCCTTGGCGATCTGGATTCCCGAAGCCGTAGTGAACTCTCGTTTCAGGTCGGCAACCAATTGAACTTGGTGTCGGCGTTTGAAAGAAGAAGAAAAAAGCTTGAAATGAGGCGACGCCTCACTTTCCGCCCGCTTGACCTCCAAGAGCAGTGCTGTATCTTCCTCCTCTTCGGGTTTTAGCAAAAAGTCGATTTCACGGCCGCCTTTGACCTTTAGAAAGTAGAGCTGGTAGGGTCGTCCATTCACATCGGTTTGAAAGTGAGCTTCTTTAAGAAGCGCACAGGCCACCAGGTTTTCCAGTTTGATCGAGACATCTCCAGCCACAAAAGCTGAATCAAAGAAGTAATACTTGGACTCTTTCTTCACGGACCGCGCGATGTCTCGCGAATACGGTGACACTTTGAAGACAACAAATAGCTCTTCAAGCAAAGCCAGCCAGCGCTGAACTGTTTTGTGGTCTTTTTGAAGGTCAGTGGCAATGGAGTTAATCGAAATCGGCGATCCAACTTTGGATCGTAGAATCTGAACAAGGACCTCCAGGCTCGCCAAATCGCGGACTGTCTCGAGGCTTAAAAGATCTTGCCGAAGAATCACGTCAAGATGGGTCTGACGCCAACGCTTGTAAAAGGAAGTTTCCCCTTCCAAGAAGGGTTCAGGATAGCCGCCGACGGTGATTAATCGGCTAAACGCCTCTTGCGTCGTTATTTTCATGTTGGAAGCTGCAACTTCCTTCAGGTCAAAAGGATGCAGGCGAAAGTAGAAAAATCGACCGGCAAGTGAATCCCCCACCTTTCTGAGGGCGTTGAGTCGGGCGCTGCCCGTCACCAAAATCTGCGGCTGAATTCCTTCCGTATCATAAATGCCCTTGAGCCAAGACTTCCATCTCGGCATCTTGTGAAGCTCATCGAAGATAATCAGATCTTTTCGCCGATCCCATTTCCTTTGACCGAGCATTTCCCGATCCTCGATCGAATCGTAGTTCAGGTAGTCATAGGACTGGCTCAACGTTCGCG
>PSRN01000149.1 GCA_003176075.1 Bdellovibrio sp. | reverse complement strand
GATCGACGCCGTCGACACTCCCTTCACCTATCAAGGCCGGAATTATCATTTGATCGACACCGCGGGGTTGCGGCGAAAATCGCGCCGCGAAGAGGATTTGGAAATCATTTCCGCCTTCAAAGCCGAGGGTTCCATTCATCGGGCGAATCTGGTTCTGGTCGTCATCGACGCGATTCTTGGCCCGACGGACCAGGACGCCCGCATCCTGCAAAGCATTTTGGAGGCCCATAAAGCCGTGTTGGTTGTCGCCAACAAGGTGGACGCCGAGCCCTTTGACCGCGGCCGTTTTGTTTCCCAACTGCAAAACGAATTTCATTTTTTTGAGGACGTTCCATTTACTTTTGTCAGCGCCAAATCGGGAAAAGGTTTGCGGGAGCTGATGAGTCAAATTCAGTCGATCGAAGAAAAAATGTTTCGGCGGATTTCGACCTCCGAACTCAATGACTTTTTCTTCGACGTCATCCGCAAGGCGCCGGCGCCCGTTTACGGCACAACCAACGTGAAGTTCTATTACATGACCCAAACCCGGCAGGTGCCCCCGGCGTTTATCGCCTTCGCCAATCACCCCGATGGAGTCGACCGGTCTTATCGCCGTTTTCTCCTCAAGAATCTTAAAGAGCGCTTTGATCTGCGCGGCATTCCCATCCGTATATTTGTGATGAAAAGCCGGGGGGGTCGTTGAGGAATTGGAAGACTCAATACGGCTTTTACTTCGCGGCGATCGGTTCGGCCTTCGGGCTGGGAAACCTGTGGCGTTTTCCTTACGTTGTTGGTCAAAACGGCGGCGGCGCCTTTGTGCTGCTCTATGTTTTGGTGGCGCTGGTGCTGGGTCTTCCACTCATGATTGGTGAGCTTGTTTTGGGACGAAACCAACGGTCGGCGTTGGTGCCGGCGACCCACAATCTCAGCCGTTCCACGCAAATGAACTTCGCTTGGATTGGCAAGGTGGGTCTTGGTTTCACCATGTTGCTTCTCGCCTACTATTCGGTGATCAGTGGTTGGGTGCTTTATTTCCTGATTCAATATCTGAGAAATCTTGTCACTTCATCCAGCGAGTCTTTGTCGCTCAGTTCGGTGACCGGGCATCCGTTCCTGCAGGTGGCGCTCACCAGCGTCCATCTGATTTTTTGCACCATCGTCGTGGGTAAGGGAGTGCAGCAGGGCACCGAGCGGTGGATCGGTGCCTTAACGCCTCTGTTCGGGCTTCTTCTGGCCTTTCTGGTCTATGAGTCGGTGTCGCTACCCCACGCCACCCTGGCCTTGCACTATCTTTTCTATCCCAAGTTTTCCGATCTGACCTGGTTTTCGCTGGGACAGGCGGTGGGGCATGTTTGTTTTACTTTGAGCGTCGGGTTTGGCGTGATGGTGACGTTTGGTTCCTACATGCGTGGCAACGAGCAAGTGCCGACCATGGGGTTGCGCCTCACTTTGCTGGACACTCTGTTGTCGATCGGCGCCGGCCTGCTGATTTTTCCGATCGCCATGTCGGTGGCGAGCGTGCCGCTGAAAGACCCTGGTCTTCTGTTTGAAGCCATGCCCGCTTTCTTGCTTCGTCAACGGGGAGGGGAAGCCTTCGGCGCCGCTTTTTTTCTTTGTCTTTATGTCGCCGCCGTCGGCGGCAGTGTCGGACTCTTTGAAGCCGTTGTTTCCAATATAATTTCAGTCGGGCGAAAATCCCGGCCGCAAATGACCACTTTTGGCGCGGGATTGGTGTTCGTATTGTCTTGTTTTGCCGTCTTTGCCGGTCCCTATTTGGATTCCAACGCCGGAACCGGCACCGGAGCCGTGGTCCTCTTTGATAATCTGTTGATGAATTGGCTGATCCCGCTTTCCGCCCTGGGAATTTGTTGGACTCTGATCAAGGGCATGAGCCGAACGGAACTCGAGCAAGCATTCTTCGAGCAAGACAGCATTGCAAGCGGCGCACTTTATCCTCATTGGCGGATCGCCGTTCGGTGGATTATCCCGGGTCTGATTGTGGGGGGATTGTTACTGCAGGTTGTAGGCGTCACCCTAGCCTAAGACCGGATACCCGGATACCCGACCGGAAACCCCGTATACCTGGATCAATACCAGATATCAGGTATACCTGGCGCCCGGTATACCCGATATCCGGTATTAATCCAGGTATACGGGGTCACCGGTCGGGTATTCGGTTATCCGGTATTATTCAGGTATACCAGAAACCGCTATAAGGCAGGTATACCGGAATCCCTGAGTGAATCAGCCCGAGGATCCGGAATTCATTCTCGAACCTTTGATTTCCGCCTGCAATAATTTGTAAAGCCATGCGCCGAGCTTGTCTGCAGCCTCCATGATTTCGCTGTTATTGAGTTTCGCGAGTCTGAGTATTGTCTTGCACTCCTGGCAGGACGCGTAAGCTGTGTGGTAGTAGCGCTTCTTTTCTTTCTCTGTCCGCTTCGCATTCCCCTCTGACAAGTTGAGTGAAATCGATGAAGCCGCTCTTAATAATTGATCTCTAAGGTTACCCTGAAGATCCAACTTTTCGGACAGATCATAGAACTCCACGGACAGGTCCAAAGTTCTAAAAGTCGTCACTCTTTTCTCCTTTGTTGCCGAACGTCTTTGCAAAGGTGAGGCCCAACGAGCCCGAGCGATTTGGCGCAGCGACCGACTAGATTTCAAAATCCAACCTCGAATTTCTTTGTGCTTTATTTTTATGTTGCACAAACGTCGCACAGCATCTAATATTCTGCAACTCATCGATTGGTAGTTTGCTCCGTTGGTCAGTTGGTCCATTGGTCATTCAATCAATTGGGTCGGCGGCCCGTCGACTTGTCGGGCAGTTGATTCGTTGATCCAGAAATGTTGTGAGGATTTGATGTGTCGCTTGTTGGTTCTGATCGGTTTTGTTGTGTCTTTCGGTGTTTTATCCTGGGCTGGCTCTGGAGATAAGTTTCCAGCCAATGGGATTGTCCCTGGGGACTCCTTCGACGAGCTCAGCAAAGTTCCTCCCGGCGCACTTGTCGTATTCGATCTGCTCGGCGTGGTATTTGGTTTAAACTATGATTTGATCGATCCGAGATTTCCTAAGCTGCTGAAGATGTTGCACGCGCACGGTGTGTTTACCATGGGCTTGTCGAAAATTTCTCCCAGCAAAACAGAGTTCATTTTGAACGCTTTGGAACAAAAGGATGTCTTTTTTAAAGCTCCATTTGGTCTAGACGACGATGTTACAATTGCTTTGCCGAATCGGTCGACTACCTTGCCGAATCGGTCGGCCCGGGCAGCTGCGATGAGCGGTGGCATTCAGGCAAGGTTTGTAAATTCAGTCTTTTTGATCAGTGAAGGGAATTCAAAAGGTGATGTGGACAAGCTCTTTGCTGAATATGGCTATAAGGCGCGATTTCTTGTTGTGGTTGATGATGACGAAGGGAACCTTACTGAAATTCAAGCGTTAGCGCGAAGATTAGAAGCAGCCTCAGAGGAGTTTAAATTTCACTTGATCTTATTCAACACGAAAGGCGCGTACAGGATAGTTGCGCTACGAGAGCTTGCCGAGTCTGCCCAAGCAGAGTCGGTCGGAGGCGAGTTATCCCAAGCAGCGCCTGTCAAAGCTTGTGGGAGGGTACACAGCGAGAAACGTTAAGACGGTTCTCGGGCGAAATTCAGCTTTCGCCAAATTGCCACTCGTGTTAGGGGTGGGATATCAAACGGCGATGAAATGCATCCAATCCTTCCGGGGGCCTCTATGAATACAAAAGCCGGTTATGCCAACTTTGACTCGGCCAAAGCTCAAAACTCAGTCTGGCGGGACCTGATCATTTACGCCAGCCGGGTCGAGGATTTTGATGCCACAGACTGGGCCGTCTACTTTGTCTGGGTCGGACTGATGCTGGGGCTCTTTGGCTCGGTCACCAGTTTCTTGGTGGGCGGGGCAATGGCCGGAGTTCAATACCCCACCTACGTCTGGAACATTCCGGTCGGGATCTTTATTTTCGCGGTGGCGATTTCTTTTGATACCATCGGCCATCGAACTGTCTACAAGGATTGGCTGCGCGAAAAAGGCGAAGCCCTCGTCCACCATGTCACCATTTTCGCGGGCATTACGAGCACGGTGCTCTTGATCCTGGCTTATCACTTCCCAGGTTTCTTGCGCATTCCGGTGATGGTGCTCCTTCTCCTCAGTGTTTTTTATTCGATGATTGATGAGGCGATGCACTGGGTTCGCTACGCTACTCAACATTCTGACCGCATTGAAATGGTCAGCCATTTCTTTATCTTCCTAGGGCATAACATCATGGTTTTGGCCTGGTGGAAATGGTTCGACGAGGGTTATGTGGGAGTGCACGAAACCGCCCTCGCGCTTCATCTACCGTTCTTTTAGAGATTTACTCCATTTTCCGATCGAGGCCCGCCCTGCGGCGATGAATGATGCTCGCGAAATTATGAGAAAAATTGCACAGATTACGGTTGAGAAGACGAGGGGATCATCCGATAAGAGCCATCGAGGTCAGGGTGAATGCAAGGGGTGTTTTCTTATTTATTTTGACTGTGGGGTTGCGATTATCAGCAGGTCTCAATTTGCCCCTTCATGGGACTGAGTATGATGAAATATGCGAACGCAGCTTTAGTATAGATTTCGGTGACCTTTGCGACAGAATTCGAGAAGTTGATGGCAGCTGGGTAGAACCCGACCCAACTTACCATAAAGTTCTCAAAGTTTTAGACGCCAACTTCACTGAGGCGGCAAGCAAGATGGGAGTCAGCGCCCTCGCGGTGAAGGCCGCTTTTTCCGCCGAGAACTCGGTGAATGTAACTCATTATGCCGAAGGAAAGGCTTTCCTGCGGGCCGCAGTCGGAAGCAAACATGCGGACGAATTAAGGAAAGCTGTTCAGGGAGTCACGTTCAGTTATGGCATCGGCCAAATCAAGGTCGATAGCGCCCAGGAAGTTGAGCAGAAGCTCGCCAAAGCTTATGGCCGTGCCGAGCGATCATACGACCAGATTAGAGCCTCTCTTGAAGACCCCTTTGAGGCCGTCAAATATGGCGCCGCAATTGTAGCTCATTGTCAGGAGGCCTACAAATCCCGCGGGATTGATTTGTCGCAGAACATTCCGGCTTTAGCGACACTTTACAATCTCGGGGATTGCGACGATCGGGCCATGGCTGCGGTCAAGTCCCTGCGGCCTGGCCAGAAGTATGAACCGAAAATTAACTACTTCGGCTACTTCGTGACGAATTGGTTGCGAGACATTGAACAACAGACCAAAGGCTCGACCGAAGTGCTCCAGCAACTTCCGGCTTCACTTCTTAAGTTGAGGCGAGTGCCCACGCTCCGCAAGGCGATCAATCTTGCCGCAAGTCCACCTGAATGTGGTGACGCAAAATTTGAAGGACACAGGGGACATGCGCACCAGTATGAGCAATATGACAGTATGAGTTTCGGTCAATCGGTTGGCATGGCCAATATCGGAGAGTATGCAGTTCTTTCGGGGACGGCCGACTGTAAAGGCGATGAGTGGGATCTCATTCGCACAAAAGATGGACAAGTTGGCTGGGCGGCCAAAGAAAAATTAGAAGGTGCCAGTCGGGAAAGATTAAAGCCAATGGATGATCAGCTGGCAAAATGCCAACAGCTTGAACGCGAGAGATGCGTGGACGAAATCAACAAGATTAAGGAATTTGCGAATCTGAGACCCGCATTGGGCGACGACGGTCATGGCTTTATCGAAATCCTGATGAGTCGAAGGCATTACGACGCGTTCAATATTCACTCAGACTACGAAAATTTCTCAGCGGAAGACTGTTTAGTAAAATTTTCTTTTTTTAACCAATCGACTTGGAGGCCGTACTTACGAAAATCACTCTCGAATCTGCCGACTTGGTTTCCCGATGAATTGAAATTAAAATCGCGTGACTGTAATTACGATCCCTTCCAAACCGTGAAAAGAATAGAGCGGATTCCTGCCGTTCCCTGCGTTGAATCTGCCTTTGCCCCCAGTCACTTTCTCATTAACAAATTTAGCGCGGATCCCGGTAAGGTTTTCTATAAGTTTTTTGCACAAAAAGATCGGTTTGCGATACGCGCCCGGGATAACTGTGATCAGAATCCAGCCGGATCCACTAAGACTGAAGCTCAAGAAAGTCATGAAAGTCATGAATCCCAACCTGGGGAGCAGCGGTGAAAGCCATTTATCCCCTTCTTTTGCCTGCGTTTATTTGTAGTGGAACGTGGGCCAGTCTTGAACCCGTTTGCAAGACGATATCATCCCCTTTCAAGTCCAGCGCGCCTTTTTCCAAGATCAAATTGATTCTTGATGCTGTGTCTCGGGAAAAGGCCATACAGCTTGCGTGGGGTGAAATGCTCAAAAGAGATCAAAATCAATCGGTGGCTTTACCTGTTTTACAATATCTAAGAGCTACGGAATCGAAAACGGCGGTCAAAGGGTACTTCAAAGTCATGGCGGAAATCATGACCGGAGGATACCCATTGGATGCGGCAATGAAAATTTGGCCGAAGCGGCCACCCGCCAAGGCCATTAAATTTCAGCTAAGTGCACTTTGCGAAATGTACCATTTGGCGGTCGCTTCGTCGACGGAGGAGACCTGGGGAGAACCGAAACAGTGAAAGCGATCTTAGCATCACCGAAGACAATCCTTATCGCGCTCCTTGTATCAAGTCTGGCCCTCGCAGGCGATGGCGCACCTCTCGCCGAGACGGACCGAGACGAGATGTTTGCCATGCCGCCACCGACTGTTTGTACTCAATTACCCGGTCCGCTTTGTGCTGTTTGAGGAACCTCCTAGCGCAGTGACGAGGCGAACCGGGGATCATCCAGGTTGGTGAACTGAAAGCCCCGTTGGTGGAGCTCCTTGATAATCTCCGGCAGTTTGCTGATTGTCCGCAAGTGGATTTCATGCATCAACAGGATTCCGCCCCTGTGATTGACCAAGCTGTCGACGATATGACCGACAAAGTTGTAGCGATTCTTAATGGAGACTTCACAGATATGGGAATCCAGGTTGCTCACTTGTCCTATGATATTGTCAAAACCCCAATCACAAGAATCCACGTGCCAACCGACAATCCTATAACCCAGGCCGTGGACATAGTTGTTGGCGTAGCAGGTGGAGTTGCCGAAGGGGTAACGGAAAAACTTCCGCTCTGGCGATATCACACTTCGCAGAGTGAGGTCCGCCAGATCGATTTGCTTCTTTTGGTCATCGATCCTTTTGAGTTTATGAAAGCTGGGATGGCTCCAGGAGTGATTGCCGACAAGGTCGCCGGCCGCTACGACCTCCTGGGACAATGACATCAACGTTTGCGCCGTTCTGGCGATGTTAAAAAATGTGGCGGGAATCTTTTGACCTTGGATCGTCTCAGCGAGGGTTTTTAAAATAAACGGAGTCGCTGTCTTATGGGGTCCGTCATCAAAAGTCAGTATAACCAGACCGTCGGGCGGTGGAGTCGATATTTGCGAGGCCAACCAGCATTTCGCGCTGAGGTTCACGTTTTTCTTGGAAGCTCCCTGCTGATCCAAAAACTGTTGTTGCCTTTCCTTGCGGAAATTAGTCCCCTCGGGATTCTCAGTCGCAACGTGATTTTCATTTGCTTCATGGTTTTCTGTAGCCTTATGATTTTCAATAGCGTCATGGTGAGTTTCAGCCGCTTCACCGATGTTTTTGGCGGAAACCAAACCGCACAGAAAAACAAAGAAGAACGCAATCATTTCCAGCTCCCTTCAAGCTCCCTTCAAGCTCCCTTTCGGCACTGTCACCCGTGGCGAAAATCACTCCCCTTGTTCGCCCAACCTCGGCTGATCCTTTGATTTGATCGCCGGCATCGTCGGCTCCTCATTTGTCCAAATATGAACTTGTTCTTCAGGTCGTAAGTACATTTTGTCGCCATTCTTGCACTGAAAAGCCTTGGCAAAGGCTGGGTGCTGGGTGAGGGGCTCATTCACGCGGGCCGGGCTCAGGGCATGGGCGTTTGTTTTCAACTGAAGTTTTTCAGCTTCCGGCCGCCAGACTCCGCACCACAGCCTGGCCCAGGAAGTGAAAAATTGCTTTTGATCCTCAACCTTCACTGATTTCTCATCGGGAAAAGCGGTCTGGTAAGCGAAGGAGACCCCCACCAGATCGGCAATATTTTCCCCCAAGGTCAGGCGGCCGTCGTGACCTCGCCGCTGATAGCGTTCAATCAGGCTCTCCCCCCGCTTCTTGAATTCAGCCAGATCTTTTTCGCTCATCCACTGCCGCAGGCGACCCAGATGGTCGCGTTTGGCTCCTTCGTCGTCAATCGCATGCCCTAGTTCATGACCCACCACGCTGCCCATGCCGCCCAGGTTGGCGACGCGGCTTTGGCCATCGGTGTAAAACGGCGCTTGCAGCACTCCTTGCAGAAGAACAAATCGATTGTCAGGGGGACTGTAATTCGCGTTGACGGCCAAGGGTGGAAATTCCCAGCGATCCCGAGGTCGTGGGGAATTGAGATCCCGCAGATCTTCTTCGATGGTGTTTTTTTCGAGCTTTTTCTTGTTGGCGTAAGGGGTTTCACGGTCATATCGGTCAATGCGGTGAAAATGCCATTGTCGCTCGTTTTTCGGTTTCACCAGCAGGAGGTCGGCGGATTTGATTTTTTGCTGCGCTTCGAGCTTTGCCGACGGGCTCAGCCAGGAATTTTTCTTTAATCCTTTGATGATGGAGTCACGCACTTGTTCGCTGAGCTGAACAACATCCTTTTCTGGAAAATTGGGGAAAAGCACGGGGATGAGTTCCTCGTCGAGTTCCCTGGAGAAGGAACTCATCACTGATTTGGTGCATCGCTCCTGCCGGTCAGGGCGTCGTTCGGGTCCCCCCAAATGTTTGTGATTAAAGGCGAAGGACTTGGCGAAATATTCGGGATAAGCGTCATCCATGTAATGGCGAACCACATGCCAGAGAAGGGCATTTTTCAATTGTTCCACCGGCAGAGTGAGAATGTTGTTTTGGAAGAAATCAAGAGTTTCAGGGA
>PSRN01000311.1 GCA_003176075.1 Bdellovibrio sp. | reverse complement strand
CCCCGCCATTGGAAGCGATAATCCCAATCCCTTTGGCGCAATCAGTGACACTCCCGCCGCCCACCGTGACGATGATGTCGCAATTCTTTTCCTTGAATGTTTCCGCGCCCGCCATGATTTCTTCCACTCTCGGATTGGGCGTAACTTGTGAATAAACGTGGCACTCCACCGCGGCTTGTTGGAGCAGTTGAAGGACTTCGCCGGTCCAGCCGGCCTTGATGAGGCCGGGATCGGTTACTAACAGAACTCGAGCCGCTCCGAATTTTTTGGCCATGGCCCCTACATACTGGCGTGATTTAACGCCAAATAATATTTCTGGGGTCACGAATTTTCGCACGTTCATAAGTAGAACTTCTTCTCCCTTCGCCGCCCAAACTCTAACTTTGTACGTTCACCACTTGTTAACTTTTGCACGTTCACCAAATGTTAACCTCTGGTGGGGCACTTTTGGACCCTCTTCATCCGCTTCAGCCATATGACCGTATGAAAAGATCTTTATAATCTCTTGGTGTACGAACTCAAGAGATATCATTTCTTCAGCTATCCATTCTTCACGTTTAGCTGTCTTCACGTCAGTCATCTACGCTAGGAAGAGTGGAAGAGGTTGAGTGGAGTATTGGGACACTCCGAAGAATTGCTCGGTGAGTTCAATCGCGCCCCCTTGCCAGCGCAGTTTTCGCCGACTTCGGATGTCGCGGCGGTTTCTTGCCATGAGTATTCAAATTTGACGGCCAACCTGCCGACCGTTGGCAAGTCTGGAAAAACCCGTTGCCATCGACATGAATGCAAGTCAAACGTAGGAAGAATTAAACAAAACACGAACGGAGTAAGCGATGAATTCGAATTGGCTTTCACGACGGACAACTCTCAAGTTGATCGGTCTCAGTTCAATCGCAAGGGTGCTTCCCGCTTGCGCGGTCTTGCCACAAAAGGTGAATGCCTCTGAAGAGACCCCGCCGTTTCGTTCGCCGCAATCGGATTGGTTTTCCACCTATGGACCCATCGATCGAACGACGCAGGATGATCGCCAAGCCGCCTTCTCCGGAGATCGCCCGCGATCCATCCACAGCCTCCTGTGGGACAAAGATCAACTCGATGTCCTCAGACAAAACCTTCCCAGCCCGTCGGAGGACGTGCCGCTGGTCATTATTGGAGGGGGCGTGAGCGGTGTGGGAACCGCTTACTTGTTGAAAGAGCATCACCCTGTCGTCCTGGAGCAGGCGCCCCGGTTTGGCGGTAACGCCAAGGCCGAGTCATGGAACGGGATGGATTACTCGATCGGAGCCGCATACTTCTTGCCACCCGATGAAGGTTCGGACCTTGAGCGTCTTTACAAGGAGCTTCAATTCGAAGGCCTTTACCGCGAAAAGAAAGAAGAAGATCCAATCGCTTTTCACGGCCATGTTTTCAAGAATTTTTGGAAAGGTGAAATGGCGTCGACCCGCAAAGTGAAGTCGAACCACGAGAAGAAGTCGAACCGCAAGGCGAAGGCGCAGTACGAGACATTGAAAAAATACTTTTTACGCTTTTCGGAAAAGAGCGCCGTTGATCTTCCCTACACCAAATACACCGACAAGGAACTGGTCATGCGCCTCGACCGGATCTCATTTCTCGATCACCTGAAGGAAAAGGTTGGTGGCCATCTGAACCCGGAAATAGAAGCGGCGATTGAATATTATTGTTGGTCATCGTTCGGCGCCAGCGCCTCTGAAATTAGCGCGGCAGCGGGAGTGAACTTTTATTCTTTTGAATTCGGCGGGCTCAGTGTTTGTCCCGGCGGAAACGCCGCGGTCGCCGAACAAATCATCCGCAAAACTCTTGAGTCTGGAGTCCCCCAGAGCCATTTTCGCAGCAACGCCAAAGTCTTTCATGTGGCGGTGGAGAACGATTCGGTGATCGTCGCTTACAAGGCGCCGAAAAATCCGGGGGATCAATCATCAGACGGTGATCCTGAGCGGGAAGAGGTCCGGGTTCTTCGTGCGCGAGCTGTCGTCATGGCCTGTCCGCTCTTTGTGAGCAAGAAAGTCATCAAAGATCTTGATCAAGACAAGGTGGAAGCCATTTCGTCGCTCCAATATCGGTCGTTCCTGGTTGGCAATGCCTTGCTTCGAAATTTGCAGGTCAAAGACGAGTTCTATGACCTGTTCAATCTTGGCAGCGTGCCTGTCTTTCCGAATGGTCAACGCGATGCTGAGACCGTGAAGGCGGCAAGTCTTGCTGAAGGGGTTACTGACTGCATCCTCGTCAACTTCGCCCGGGCGAACAAGCGGGACACTGTCCTCACCCTCTATCGCGGGCTTCCCTACCAAGGAGCGAGGCACGACCTCCTGGATGACAACTCACTTGATCAATGCCGCCAGCAATTTCGCGAAAGTCTGGAACGTTGGATTTTTCCGACTTTGAAAATCCACACCAATGAAGAGCCTCTGATTCGAGTTGCGCGCTGGGGGCATCCGCTGCCCGTTCCCACGGTGGGGCAAATTGCCGGCGGCACGGTCGAAGTTTTGCGGCGACCATTTAAAGATCGTTTGTTTTTTATCAGCCAAGACACCTGGGCCCTTCCGGCCTTTGAAACCGGAATTTCAGATGCGTTTCATTTTCGTTCGGAAATCCTACGGCATCTCAACGGGCCCAGCCGGCACTAAGGAGGATCCATGGAGCGGCTTCTAGTGGTATTGTTGACGCTTTTGCTTGCGCAGGAGGTCTTGGCTGAATTTAGTGTTTGCAACGAAGTTCAACCTTGCAAGGTGGCTTACACCGGCTTGTGGATATGCTCCGTTATCACCGAAGATTTCCAGCATGAGATTACCGGCACCAGCGCTCGAAGCAAGACCGCCGCGTTGAGAAATCTCGAACGAAACTGCATGAAATGGGCGGAAGACGCCGCATACTGCAGAATGGTGCGGAGAGAGGCCGCCGACACTTGTTGGTACTTCAGAGGCTGATTGGAGATCACCGATTGGTGAACCGCTGCGTGGGTGGCGAAGCAACGCCTGGGATTCACAAATATGTCTCGAAAGGAGTCTGTCCGTTGAGGTATGTATCCGAGTTTCATTTTCACACAGCTATTTGCGTCGCTTGAAATTCTTGAACAAGTCTTGCGCAAGTGTTGTGTTCTGACCTGCTGAGATCAAAAGCCTGAATCTAAAACCCTGTTTTATCTACTGGCAGACAAATTGCTATAGTTTGAGTTCGTGTGGACACTTGATTGTTTAACAGCTCATTTTGTAAAGCCAGGATCTTCCTTTCCAAATTTGATACACCACCAGTGCCGGCATGATGAGATTGCATTCGCGAGGGGACGATCGGTGAAGCGCAAACTAATCATTTCAGGACTGGCCGGTCTTGCCGTATTTTCGGTAAGCTGCTCACCTGGATTTTCAACCCCTGATCCGACCGCAAGTTCCAGCCAGAGCGGCCAAGTCGGCGATTTCAGCGGCCAACCAGGTTTGTCGAACAAACAGGTTTCCGGGCAATGGAACCAAAGCTGTACCGCCGCCGGAACCGGTTCTCAAACAGCCTCTTTTTTTCTAACCTCCGACGGCAATATGACAGTCTTTCAGTCTTCATTCAGTGATACGGCCTGTAGCAAAATCGATTCGAACGTGTCTCTGGTGGGGACCTACTATCTTGGACCACAGGTCGCTGACGGATCGACGCGATTCGATTTTGAAATCAGTGAGATCGACTTCACACCATTGAGTTCGAAGTCAGTCTCCATCGCGAACTCGACCATGATCGGCGGTTCTACGAACTGGTCCTTGGGCACGAGTAAAGAGGTGCCGGTCAACTCGGCGCTTTTTTCCACATTGGTCGCCGGCATCCAGGGGGCCAGCCATTCCATTTCTGTCTCTGGCTCGGCCCTCACGCTGCTTTCGAATGGAAACCCTCTGTTTGCCTTGCAGGCGGGTGCGAATCCGGCGCCTCACCTCGTGACTCTGGGTGAGTTGCAAGGGACCTGGTCGGGGGTATGTGACATCTATTCGAGCTCTGGTGTTTATATTAATTTGACCTACAAATTCACTCCCGACGGGGTGGCCCTGTTGACGGCAGCGTTTTATTCCGACGCTGCCTGCAGTATGAAATTCGCTCACGAGATTTTCACCGCTTCTTATGGACTGCTGGGGCTCAGTCAGACAACGGCTGGTGTTACGAATTTTAATCTGGTGGCTAACACCGCCGCGATCACCCTTTTGACGTCGGCCCTGGTCACAGCCGGAAATTCCGCGCAAGCTTGTGGCGTCAGTAATTGGGTTCTGAATATGCCAGTGACGGTCCCGGTCACCTCAACTTGCCTGCTCTCGTCGCCGCCGACGATCATCGCCAATGCCCCTTTGACGCTTTCAGGAAGTTCCTTGAGTCTTGGTACTGGCGGCAATTTCACGAAGCAGTAATCACGAAGCAGTAATCACCAAGCAGTAATCCCCATTTTGAGACGCCCTTCGATTCATTTTGAAACGTTAGTCACCGATTCTGTTTCCGTTGGACCCGGATTGAAATAATCTGGAGTTATGGGGATCAATCTTTTTCGTCGACTCATCGGTGTGCCGGTTCTGATTGGAATCGCGATTTTTTCGTTTCAGAATTGCCAACCCAATCAATACGGATCATCCGGTTCACATCTTGAGTTCAGCACGCAGGTCAACGCGAGCAACGGCTTTCCTTACGATGGACTCACTTATTCTTTGAAAGCGGCGACCAACGTTTGCGCCGACGGGACAAACCTTTTGTCGCGAATTATCGCCGACAAGCAGGTCGCTCTATTGATTCGCGACGACTGTCAGGACCTCAATCCCGGTCAGACCTTGAATCCATCGAGCTATTCGTTTGATCCAACGAATTCCGCTATTTTAATTTATCGGGGCCAACAATATCTGACTGATCAACCCGTGGCCGCCAGTCCGACTCCGACTCCTTCGCCAACGCCCGCGGTGGCTATCAACTACGTTTTGGGTAGCAACGATTTCACCGGATCTCACTGGAGCACTATCGCCGCGGGTCTCACGGCCAACGCGGCTGTTTCACCGGATGGTTCAACCGACGCGACTTATCTCTACGAGGACAACACCACCAATTATCACTATTTGGGTACCAATGGCAGTTTGGCGTACGCCGCCAACACTTCCGTGACGTATTCGGTTTTCGCCAAAGCCGGGACGCGAAATTTCGCATGGATCCAAGTTCAAGACGTTGCCACTTATTCGGATCAGATCGGCATCGTGGTCAATCTATCGACTGGAGCGCTCGCCGACTCCTATACCAACGGTTCAGGCGTTTTGAAAGGAACGTCCGTCACCTCTGTTGGCAATGGGTGGTATCGCCTCTCGGTCAGTGGCATCGTCTCAACGACCCACAGCGGAGTCGAGGCGGACATTGAGGTTCTGAGCAACGGCAACCGTTCTCAGTACGCGGGTGGTGGAAGTTCAAATGGCCTCTATATCTTCGGGGCTCAACTGGAATCGGGGACACTGGCCACTGGTTACGTTCCAACCGGCAATTGAGCAAGTGCGCGGTCGCGCCGACGTCCTAACGGTTTGCCCATGAATAAATTAGACATGTCAGCTTGGTCTCTTGCGACAGCCCTTCGCAGCAGGTAAATACAGCTTTCAATTTCGTGCTATCTTACCCGTGGCGTCTGCGGAGGTGAAAACGATGACGAAGGAAAACTTGTTTAAGAACGTTCCGCAAAGGCTCTCCGAGGAGGTGTTTGAGACTCTGCAACCCTTGGGTAAATCCTCGAAAATAGAGAGGATTATATCGAAGGGTCACGCGAGCCCGGTCAACTTTTGGTACGACCAAACCGACAACGAGTGGGTTCTTGTCGTTAAAGGGAGGGCCGGTTTGCGCTTTGAAGGACAAGAAGTTATTGAGCTCGTGCCAGGCGATTATGTCAATATTCCGGCCCATGCCAGACATCGCGTGGAGTGGACAGACCAGGATCAGGAGACGATCTGGCTGGCTGTCTTCTATTGATCGGTATTGTCGTGCAGCTTGCTCACTTTGATCGGCCTTGATAAGGAATTGTCGGGTATGAGACTCAAAAGCATATTTTTGATATGGCCAATCATCTTCGGTTCTCCCGTTAGTGCAGACGGTTTGGACGAGGTCTCGATCAATAGCCTCGATAAAATTCTACCGTGGATTCGGGAGCGATTGGCAGGTGATACGGAGTTAGTTTATGAGGGCACCAATGCGTTTCACACCTGGCACAAATGCCGTCTGACAATGAGAGTGAAAGGTGAACCGCAAGATGGACTTTATGAATTGGTCGTCGACGATAACGATGCGGCCAGCGATTCCGGCGCGACCAGCGATTTCGGCCCTCATAGCAACGCCAGTGGTGCCGGCGAGCCCAGCGATGCGGGCGATTCCCAGCTACCGGAAGGTGCTTTTCACGTCGCTCTTAATCAGGATTCCAAATCAAACAGGGACGTATTTTTTGCGATGATGCATCCGGGGATTGAGATCACGCTCGCCGGCAGAATCTACGGAAAAGGGAGCCACAAGGCTGATTACCTGAGGATATTGTTGGACAGCCAGAATCAACCGGTAAAAGCAACCGGCCGTGGATCAGACATTTGGAATTTGGACGACAAAGTCGTCGTTTGCAACCAACTCACGCTCAGGAGTCGACGTCCGAAAAAATCGAACTTTCCAATGGTCACTCAGCTGCCGTAGGGCCCGTCAAAGACGGGCCCTACGCGGGGATGGAAATCCCAGTTTTTGAATCGTGGACAGCCAAGAAACTTATCGGTGAAGCAGGATATTTGGCTCGTCAGGCTGGTAGAGAACGAGGCGGCCTGAATTTCGGAGACTGGGGCAGGATCGAAGGTCGTTCGCGCTAAACAAAATGATGTCGACTTCCACTCCAGAGCTTTTCAATTGACAGCCGTACTGGTCGCCAATAATTAAACGATTATCTGAATTGGTAATCGCGACCTGTTTCATTACGTCGCAGCTTTTCAATCCCTTTTTGGCTTCAACTTCGCGAATATTTGCAAAAGTTTCCTTGGGGCATGCTTGAACTGCGGAATTCTTCATTGCGACGGCAGATTGCGCGAGCAGCAGAATCGTCATCGACCTAATCATAATCATCGGCATAATCATCATAATCATCATCGTCGTTATCATTGTCATTACGGTCATCACTGTCACCATCACTGTTGTCGCCGTCTTCGTCTTAATCGTCACCTTTTACAGTTGCAAGATGGGGTTTGTTGTTCGCCTCAACGCCCGTGGCGGCTCCGCCGCCCACGCAGATCACTTAAATTCCCGACAAAAAACAAAAATTTAAGTTGAAAGTATTGATATTCAATTTCATTGTACGCCCAATTTTGAGGAGGTTTGCATGCCGATACTATTTTTTTCATTGTTCGTCGTCGTTTCACCGGCTTGGGCTGACACGGCTCGAATTCTTACGCGGCCGACTGGACTTCTCGCGATTGAACTGACCGGCGATTTTGGCGGACCTGCCGATGAAATCTACTCAGACATGGCTCATCGGTTGTACGAAGGTTGGGAAGTTGAAAGAGTTGATTTGAACGATGGCAGCACTCTTCAAGTCCTTAAATCGCTTCGTGCCTTTTACAATCCGAAGAAGAGCTCTCCCTACACGGTCCAAATTGAATTATTTGAAGGGGGTAAGTTGACTGAGCAAGAGCTCAACGAAGGGATTCAAACAGGGCGTATTGACTTTACCAGTTTGGCCTTTGATCCACTGCTGAGGATTCTCGAAGGAGATAATGACAGCGATGAAAATCATAAGGTCACCTCGGGGGATTTTATTCGTTGCATGGATCCAAGTCGAACAAGTGCGGAGCCCCAGTGCTCCATCTCACTTTCCAAACACATTGACTCAGCTGTGCCTGGCGAGAATTGTGAACTTTTCATTGATCGTGTCGCAACCATCAATGAGGGTCCCGCTTGGGGACACGGGCAACAGGTCGCCTTCGTCGTCAAAGTTCGTGAGGATCTTCGGCCGCTTGTCTCATCGATTCAGTTCAAGAAGGCTTTGAGCGGTCGCGGTATGAATTCAGCGGTCCGTCTGCGCCCGGTGGCAACCTTGCCGGGCTCCTATCGATTGGATCTCAATACCATCTCAAATATTCATGATGTCCAACAGCGTGAGGAATCCCATCAAGGTTATCTGCAACTGAAGTTAACCGACGGCCGAGTTTACAATTTGGTCACAAAATCGCATGGGGGTTTGACCGTAGGCACTGGGATGGCCAAGGAAATTCCGGCGCAAATAAAGCGGGAACTCCAAGACAGTGCCATTGCGAGCCTTGTGGAGCCTACCAGTGAATTGACGATTGATCTGGCGAGCGAATTGAATCCAAGACGGTGCAGGTGACAACCAGTCACCATCACGCAATCGCGAATCAGCCTTTTAATTCCCCCATTCCCGACAATGGTCCCTGAAAACCAGACCAAAAACCGATTTGTTTCAAAATAGTTATTACCGAAACAATTATCCGGAAACCTCCGGGGCCTGAAAGGTGTCACATGAAATCTCTGTATGCACGATATATAAGATCAATTCTCAGTTTGTCCGCAATCACTTTTACTGGGTTCACTTTTATTGGACTCAACCTTCTTGGACTCAACCTTATTGGAACCAAGGCGATGGCGGCGGAAATCATCTTGGGTCAATCGGCGGCGCTGTCCGGGCCGACATCCAACCTTGGTCAGAATTTGAAGCGCGGGATTGACGCTTATCTCGCCAACGTCAAAGACGTGAAGGTCGAATCCTTGGACGATAAATACGAGCCGAACCTTTGTCAGGAAAACACTAAAAACCTGTTGGCGAAAAACGTGGCCGCGCTTCTTGGCTACGTCGGCACGCCCACGACCAAAGTTGCAATCCCACTGGCCATGTCGGCAAAGAAAGTCTTTTTCGGCGCCGTCACGGGCGCGCCTTTTATCGTCGATGCTGCGGCAAATCCCTACGCCTTTAATCTTCGCGCCAGCTATGACGATGAAACTGAGGCCATGGTTAACCTGTTGGTGGAAAAAGGAATCAAGAAAATCGCCATTTTCGTTCAGAACGACGCTTTTGGTGACGTCGGCAAAGCCGGCACCCTGAAAGCGTTAAGAAAACACAATCTGGAACCCGCGGCCGAGGGGCGATACGAGCGCAACACCATCGCCGTCAAGGACGGCGCCGACAAGGTCCTAG
>PSRN01000187.1 GCA_003176075.1 Bdellovibrio sp. | reverse complement strand
TGCCAAGACGTCGCTCCAAGTCTTCAAGCCCGTATCGTTTCTTAGTACTCATGTTTGTTCACCTCAATCACCTCGACGAGTTCGACCTCGCCGTGGCGGTGTTCGATATAGATCGCTAAGCCTTCTCAATTGCCGTTCAACACCGCCGGACCAAGATACTTTCGATGCCAAATTCAAGCCTCCCCTGTCATACTGCCATAAACAGTACGTTTGCGCAAGTTCTTTGAGAACGCCAGCGCTGAACTTGCTTTAACGATCCGCCCAGTTGAGGTTGTGGCAAAATAGGATTCCCCAATGACAAGCTCGCCGGAATTGGCTAATGTTTTTCTATCGTGTTTTTCAAAGCTGACAACACGGCGAGGAGGGGGAAATGTCCGGTAGCGAAGTTCCGTTTTGGATTGTCCTCACGCACTGGGGCTCGCGTTCGATTCTTTTCATCCTGGGATTGCTTTCGATTTGGTCGGTGGCCACAATGATCAAGTGTCACCGGTTACTCAAGCGCGCGAGGGGTGGCGAAGGATCATTTGATCGCTTGTTTGAGAGTGTGCGTTCCGGTCACCCCGAAATGAGCGCGGCGGAAAACAGTTTGTATTGGGAAGTTCTTAAGGAGTCGGTTGGTTACAAAGAGCCTGCCCGCATCGATCGTTCGGTCAGAAGTCTTATTTCATTGCGCAAAACCGAAGTGGAAAAAAACCTGACGGTGCTTGCCACGCTGGGAGCCAATGCGCCGTTCATCGGACTTTTTGGAACAGTGCTTGGAATCATTCAAGCGTTTGGCGCCCTCGGTGCCGATCAAAACACGGGCGCGTCGGTCATGAGCGCCATTTCGGAGGCCCTCATTGCCACGGCCGTGGGTCTTTTTGTCGCCATTCCCGCCGTGATGGCCTTCAATTTTTTTTCGCGGGGATTGCGGGTCCTATTAAATAACTGCGAAGCCTTGCGCGATCGCTATATCGCGAATCTAAAGGGTTGATAATGGCGTCCGATCCTGTGACTCCGCTTGAAGGCGGCGATGAGATCTCCGCGATTTCTTCCATCAACGTCACGCCTTTCGTCGACGTCGTCCTCGTCTTACTTGTCATTTTCATGATCACGGCTCCACTCCTCAGTAAAGATGTCCTGGGAATCAAATTGCCAAAGGCTTCCAGCGGCGAGCAAAAGATCAGCAAGAACTTTGGCGTGGCCGTGACGGCGCAGGGGCAATTCCTGCTGGACGGGCAGTTGACCACGCCAGAATCATTGGCACAAGCAGCCCGGCAGGCGGTTCAGGAAAACCCCGACATCCAGGCTCTGGTCAGTGCCGACGGTGACGCGCACCATGCCGACGTGGTTCGAGCGATCGACCTTATACGCTCGGCGGGCTTAGTCCACTTCGCCCTGCAGGTGGAAAGGCCGTGACGGCGGGAGCTCCGCAAACGCCAGGGGTGTCCTGGCGCGACGCCAATCCGTGGGCTTTGTCCTCGGTCGCGCATGCCCTCGTGTTGACGATTTTCGCCATCGGTTTTTTTTCCCACCCACGGAGGGACTCTCCGTCGATGACCATCGACATCGTGGACAAGCCAAAAGCGGCGCCTCAGGCTGTAACCCTGAGCAAACCCAAACCCGCGGTCATTCCACAAACACATCAGGTTTTCGGCATCAGCCGGCGGGCGGTGACCGTGGACACGGCAGGGGGCGAGGAGGTGAAAACGGGAAATACCCTGGCCAAGCCTCCCGATGACGAGCGCCTCAGGGATGGCGACGCGGACACGCTTCCTGTCCCGAGCGAGGACTACCTTGTCACCCAGATGCCACAGCTCGAGAAGGACGTCGTGATCCCTTATCCGCCCGAGGTCAAAAAGCGGGGCGTCCAGGGAGTTGTCACCATGGACCTGTTGATCGATGCCACGGGCATTGTGCGCAAAGTGGATTTGGTGAATGGCCCGGACCCTGAACTCAGCTCAGCGGCCGTGCAAGCGGCCTTGGCATTTAAATTTAAGCCGGCGCAAATTCAAGACAAGCCGGTGGCTGTTCGCATTCGCTACGCCTATCGGTTTGTCATCCGGGGATGAGCGTCGCCTCAGGGACCGCCCTTTTTATTGGCCTGGTTCGTCTTGTGAACTCGGTTTCTCAGAACTCGGCTCCTCAATGACTTTGATCAAAGAAATCCGCTCCGGGAACGGGTCATCTTCGGGCGGAGTTTCAAAAATCAACCGCAGTGTTCTGCCCCCCTGTTCAACGACCGTGGTGAACCGGTTCGCTTCAGTCGAAGCCTCCAAACGACGCAAGCTTGTGACGAGCCCGATAATCTTCTCTCGAAGAGGTTCGAATCCGAACTTCTTACCCAGCGTATCAACCAATAACCCAGGCACCCTCACAAAATCGAATTTTTTACCTCCAGCCAAAATCTTCGCCTTTCGATTACCCCATTTCATGGGAATAAAAAGGGTGGGCGCCGAAGCGATTTCAAGGTCTGATTCAGCTGGTTCACCTAACCTGAGATGCGACGGAGGCGTTTTTCCCACCGGAATGAAGACGACGCGTTTGTGAGTTCCCGGTTCGTGAGTTTCCCGTTCGGCAGTTTCCACTTCGGGGGCTTCCAAGACCTGACCCAAAAGGCCTTTCGCCTCAATCAGGCGAACCTCACCGGAACTCAAGGAGGTCAATTGAGCATAGAAATCCGGTAATTCCCCTTCCGCACTGATAGCTTCCCCCAAAATTTCTGAAAGGGAGTTCGAATCCCTCCGGGCCTTTGTAAGAAGTTCGGCAGTCTCCGTCACCTCACCTACGATCGAGTCTGGAAGTTGATGGATCAATCGCACAAGATCGGGGCTATTTTCGGTTTCAAAGTACCCGGCCGGGAGAAATACTCCCTGGGTCCTCCACTCTTTGATTCGCCCTTTGGCGGACAATCGCCAATATATAACGTCAGTTCCACCGCGGAGAATCTTGTACTCCGTCGGTGGCCTGGTCTTGGCCGCCGGCTTGTGAACCTCGCGGCACTCAAGGCGGGCAGGGCTCGAGGAAGCCCAGAAAAACAAACAAAATAAAAGCAATAGGGAAACGACTGAGGAAGTCTCGCTCAAATGAGACCGGTAACTACGAGATCGGCAGTATTTCATAAGGACGGTTCTAGCACCCAATGAAGGACGGCAAAAGGTAAGATGAAAAAACAACAAAGGCAACTAACCCAAGGTCCGAGTGATGTAGCGAATGATACCTAGAGCGCGCCATCAATGGTTGATATGATTTCAGCCAAATCCATTGGATAGCTTTTGTTTTCAGGCAAATTTCTTAATGCGGCCAGCACTCTCGATTTCAAACATTGAACATACTTTTTTACCCTATCCCCGGAAGTCGGGCCTCCGGATGAGGCTAGAAAATCAACGAGGCCGCGAATTTTTGCCGTTTCATCTTTAGCTTCCCAGTCTCTGTATACAGCGTAAGTATCGGACCATGATTGACCAGCATTCTCCGCTCTTGCCAAAAATTTTTGCTTGTACTCTTCATCGGAAGGAAATTCCTGATAGGACTTTTTAAAATTCATTATGAACTGATCAATCGTTTCAATGATTTCATCTTTTGGCTTCCAGAACTTGTAAGAATTCTTGGACCTCATCCCCAAGATTGAAGAGCAGTCTTCTTCGGCTAAAGCGGCGTAACTCGCGGTAAGAACAGTGCTTGGGAGGCCCGCTATCGAATGACCCGGCCACTGAAAATACAAGAAATGGGAGAGCACAAATTCGACCATTTTTTTCCTCCGCGAATGTTGCATTGTCCGCGCCCCAATGCCTGTTCGTGGTCCCCCGCGAACCATGCAAAGTCAACTCCCAACACACAGCCCGTGGCGGCTTCGCCGCCCACGCTTCCTCAGGGCGCATCCTCAATCAATTGAACTGAAAAATCTGATAGTCCTCACCCCCCCGACCGTCACGAACCACCGCCACAAGGGCTACGCCACGGGTAGAGACCCGCGCTGGAGTCCACTGGTTGACATCGGTGTCGCTCGTGCGTTGGTACTGCGTCGACCCATCCGTGTAAAACCAGGTTGTGGCGAGTAATTCCGTTCGAGGAATGAATGTGCCATCGGGGTTCATCCACTGATACTGTTCGGCTCCCACGCTAAAAGACGGCTGAAGGGTTGCGACCGCGCTTGAGTAAGGATTCACGTTGCTCGCGGATGCGGAGGACGCGGTGAGCGAAACGCCATTGGATGTCACACCTGAAAATGCCGGATTTTGATTTTTGCCCGTCTTGCCGGGATCGCTCACTAAAATTCGCTTGAATGAGGTGACTGTGCTCGCGCCGTCGCCCGAAGTCACCGTGTAAATCACCAGATAATTGACGCCGTTGTAGCGATCCGTGGGGGCCGCAAGAGTCAGCGGCGGCACGTTCACTGTAAACGGGGGGGCCTCGCCAGTGTAGGTGTTATTTGCTCCCAAGGTGGAGGCCGAAAATGAGGAATTCGAAGTCGAATCCGGCGCGGCGCAAACGGGCACGGCCCCCAAAGAAAGGCCCGGATCCACGCATGTCTGCACGATCACATTGAGCTGGCGTCCGCCGCCGTTGAGATCACTGATCACCGGCTGAAGAGTCACGGTGGCACCCGGGTTGACCTCGGCATTACTCACGGCCTTGATCGTTAAGACCCGCAAGTCGCCAAGCTGAGCGTAGAGAGGAAACTCGCCACGGTCGCAAGACACACCAGACGTTGAGACAGCGAAGATTAGCAATAGACCAAGTGGGCTAATCGGTGAGCGGGTCAGTGAGCGGAGCAGCGAGCGGATCACTGTGCGAATCGGTGAGCGGATTGGTGTTGCGGGCATCAGTATTCCCCTTTGATACCCAGCGTGGGTAAAAACGGTAAGCCAGTGACATTTGCTTGCTGCTGAAAGTTGTATGAATAATTGATCTGCTCGACGCTTCGGTGATTGGTGACGTTTTCAATATCCAGGTAGGCGGTCAAAATCCACTGATCGAAAATCCATTTGCGGTCGAAGCGGATATCGAATTCCCAAAAGGGGGGCATGCGCGCCGAATAAATGCCCCCGGAAAGCGGCAGATAAACGTCATTATCGACATCAAAATCGCCGCCGATCTTCGGCGTGTAAGGGTCTCCGGTGGTGTAACGGAAGCGGCCCGAAAACTTCCAATTTTTGCCGAAAGGGCGCTCAGCGACGACGATCAGATTATGAGTCTGGTCATACTGATAAATTGACTCGCCGGACGGAGGATAAGTGCGCAAGCTGCGGGATAAGGTGTAAGCCAGCCAGCCGGTCCAGTCCATGCTTTGGTATTTCAGCATGACCTCGGCACCATAGATCCGGCCGGACCCTTCGTTGTCGTAAAATTCCGGCTGTCCCGAGGAATTCAAGTTGGCGGTGGTCTGCACCAGGCGGAAAAGCTGCTTGTAAAACAAATCCGTACTCCACACCCATCCCGGTCCGCCTTTTTCCTGACGAAAATCCTTCTCGAAGCCAACCGTGTAATGCGTGGCCAGCTGAGACGTCAGGGAGGGATTGCCATAGTTGGAATCCGAGTATTCCACCGGCGGGGCCTCATCGTAGAGACCGGTGGCCGCACGCAGGGTGAGGCTCTCATCAACAGCGTATCGCAGTCCCAGGCGCGGCTCAGGAATGGACTCATGGGTGAGATTGTAATAACTCAAACGAAGACCCGGCAGAAAGGTCCAGGGGGAATTCTCCTCGTGAAGGACATTGCGCATGTAAAGCGCCCCGGTATCGGTGGAATAATTTGATGTGGCCGTGATCAGCGGGCTTTCACTGAAGGGGAGCGAATTGCCTGATTGCTCGCCTGGACGGTAGGGAACTTGAAATTCCTCCTGCGTCCAATTCCCAACATTCTCGATGCCGAGATAGGCCTTCCATGTTGTCGCCAGCCGCGTTTCAAGCTCCAAACGTTGTGAAAACACGTTGGTCCGGAAGCGATAGTAAATTGATCCAACGTCCAAAAGTGTCATGTCCTGGCCGATGCCGAGCCAGGCGCGCCCCACCGAGGTCTCGCTGAACTTGTGCGTGTACTCCGGCATGATCCGGAAAAAAGAAATGGTCTGGTTGAAATCGCCACGAACATTGGGGTCTTGATCGGCGGGCTCGGTCACG
>PSRN01000268.1 GCA_003176075.1 Bdellovibrio sp. | reverse complement strand
GGGTACACTTTTCAACAGACCAGCCAAATAGTCCATCATTATTTTTCCGGCCAAACCGCTGTCTGATCTCAGTCGAGCAATTTGCAGCGCTCCTTGAATGACAGACATGAATGTATCCGTCGTTTCAGCCGGCGAAATAACTTTTCTAATCGAATTTTCCTGAATTCCTTGGTTGATCGTTGCGGTCAACCATTCCCGTTGCGCGTGATGCAAACTTTGAAAATTCGATTTATTGGCACTCGATAGCGACTGGAAATCCGCGGCAAGGGCTCCGCCGGGGCAAATTCGATGATCTTTTCCCGCGAGATCGGCAAAAAGCCGGACGACGGCTCTGAGCTTCTGCCTGGCTGTCCGGTTCTTAAACCTCAAAGTCCATTGGTGAAAGGCCGACAAGTAATTCTGAAGAAGCTCAGCTAACAGCTCATCCTTGGAAGCAAAATAGTAATGGAGGCTTGCCTTTTTAATCGCAAGATCATCGGCGATGTCCTGAAAGCTGAATCCATTGACTCCCCGGGTTTGCAAATACTTGGCGGCCAACCGGAGGGCCTTCTTCTTGGTCTCATTGGCTTTCGCATCCGCCTCAGTTTGATCAAATTGTTCATATTGATCATATTTTTTCTTCACCTTGATATTCTACCTACCAGTAGGTAGAATATCAACAAGGAAATAGAGGGAAGGAAAGGACATGAACAATCAAAGGGATACGAATGGTGGCATGAACAGTGGCGCCAACATTGGTACGAGCAGCGGCACGAACATCCAAAATCGAATCTTTAGAAGAGTGGCGATCATCGGCGGGCAACGGACTCCTTTCACTAAATCGATGACGCATTATTCGCGGACCTCCAATAAGGCCCTCCTAACAGAATCGCTGAACCGTCTTGTGGACAAATTTGGCTTGGCAAATAAGACTCTGGGCGACGTTGCTCTGGGTGCGGTGATGAAGAATGCCGAGGATTGGAACCTCGCCAGGGAATGTGTCCTGGGTTCTGGCTTGCACGCGGACACTCCCGCTTATGATGTTCAAAGGGCTTGCGGCACTGGACTCGAGACGATTTCCCACATCGCCCTGAAGATCGCGGCGGGCCAGATTGAAGCGGGCATCGGCGGCGGGGCGGACACCAATAGTGATATTCAAGGAGTTCTTTCTCATGATTTCACTTGGAAGTTGTTGGAGGCGCAAAAATCCAAGACCGCTTTTGCAAAAATCAAGAATCTATTTTCCATAAACTTTAAAGATCTCAAGCCAAAATTTCCCGCCGTTATTGAGCCTCGCACCGGATTATCCATGGGTCAGCACGCTGAAAAAATGGTGCAAGAGTGGCGCATCAGCCAAAGAGACCAAGATGAGCTGGCGCTGATGAGTCATACGAACGGCGCGAGCGCTTACAATGAAGGTTTTTATCAGGATCTTGTTTTTGAATTCAAGGGGCTCAAAACAGACGCTATTCTCAGACCTGATACGACGATCGAAAAACTGTCTAAACTCAAGCCCGCCTTTGATTTCACTGGCAAGGGGACTTTGACCGCCGGCAACAGCACGGCTTTGACTGACGGTGCTTCAGTGGTTCTATTGGCGAGCGAAGATTACGCCAAAAAGCACAACCTGCCAATTCTAGCCTATTTCGCTGACTTCCAATCTGCAGCCGTCAACTTCGTGGCCGGCGCTGGTCTATTGATGGCTCCGACCATCGCGGTTAATCAACTGCTCCTGAGGAATCGGCTGGAATTGCAAGACTTTGATTACTACGAAATTCACGAAGCCTTCGCCGGTCAGGTTCTGTGTACTCTGGCGGCCTGGGAGTCGGCGGAATATTGCTCCAAAATTTTAGGCCGTTCCGAGCCACTCGGCACGATTGATCGGACTAAAATGAACATCAAAGGCGGCAGCCTGGCGCTCGGTCATCCCTTTGCGGCCACCGGCGGTCGTTTGGTTGGCAGTCTTGCAAAGATGTTGTCCAAGACGAAAGGGCAAGGTGGTCGCGGCTTGATTTCCATCTGTACGGCGGGTGGAATGGGTGTGGCGGCGATTCTGGAGAGCTAAGATTAGTTCTGGCCCTTTAGAATTGCTTTGCGATCCTCTTCACTGCTGATAGCCTTTGCACGCTCCTCTTTCAGCGTGGCTTCGAGGGTGTCGAGGTCCCGCGAAATCTGACGATAATAGATCCATGCGCCCACATTGGATTCGTCTTTCATGGCCAAGCTTTGAAGAGCATCGACCTGACCGGTGACAGGAATGTCGTCGGCAATCGCCTGAAGGAATAAATCAATCAAATAATTCTGTTGTGCGACGGTGAGGGCGCTCACAAACTGATGGGCGCGAGTAGCCCCCATCAACCGATTCTCCAAAAAAGGAAGTGCTTTTTCCAGTCGGGCCAGGCGCCCTTCGATAAAATCAGCTTCTTCGCCCGTATCTTTGAACGTTCTATCCTCAAGCAAAAACTTGAGTCGGGCGGCTTCCCGTTGTGAATCTTTATACTGGATCAGTTCGAGCAATTTGGGCTCTGAAAATAACCCGGCTTGCGAAAAGATTGTTGAGGAGCTCTCGGCCCGGCGCTCTTTGATCTCCTCCAGGCGGGTTCCGAAGACCCGCTTTTGCTCGGTAAAATAATCGACGAGACATTGTTGGACCCGCAGAAAAGCCTCGTCTTCCCGTGAGCGCACGGACACGAGCATGCTGAGGCTCAAGGAAACTTTCTTATCGTAGCCTAACTTTTCGGAATTGAGCTTCGTATTTTGGTCTCGCGTGAAGTGAACAATGCGAAGACGGCCCATCATCAGCTGCAGGTCGTGGACGTCGCCGAGAATATCAATGATCGATTTGCGGTCGGCTGATTTCGGCCCGGCGGCGGTGATTTCGCGCAAAGTGCTTGATGCCGCAAGCTCGGCGGGGCTCAATGGCCTCTCCACGGCTTCCTTCTTTTTCATTCGGTCGAGCTTGAACATGATCTCACCCAACAGATTGTCCAGTCCCACCGTTTGCTTAACGACCGGAATGCAGGCATCGACGTTTTGAGCGGCTTGTTTGACTTGCAGGTCATCAACAGTCATCTTCGGATCGATCGGAATCGGCGGAGCCTGCCTGATCACGCTAACCATATGATCATTCGCTTGGCTGAGCAGCTGCTTGAACAGGTAAGCCGAGGAATTTAACGGATCACCCTCGTCCGCGGTGAAACTTCGGAGCTGACCCAACACTTTGTCGGAAAGTTGGAGACCCGTGTTCAATTGCCCGTGCAACTTCTGAACTCGTTCATTTCGTTTCGCTTCGATCTCTGCGACTCTGCCCTTGATCCGATCGAACTGAGTCAACCGATCCACACCTTGGGCCAGAGCGAACTGCGAGGTCGTCACCATGGCATAAGCAAGAATGACCTGAAAAACGTTTTCTCGAGAAAGTTTAGCTCGCGAAAATTTTGTTTGAGAAAGTTTTGTTCGAGAAGGTTTATTAGCTTGCGAAAGTAAAATACGAAATTTCATTGATCACCTCGATCTTTGGACATGTTGGACGCGTTGGGCGGTTTGGGCGCGTTGGGTGTGTTGAGCACGTTCGCGTCGTCATCGCCAGGCGCGTCGCCACGGAAGTAGTGGCGAGTCAAGTAATCGGCGGCGGTGAACTCAAGGATTTTTCGCCAAGTCGGTCGGTAGTCGATCTTATCGGAAGTCTTGAAAGTCACTTCCAGGGGGGCGGAGAAGACACCTTCCGGCTCGTTCACACAGGCCGCTTCCGATTCATTTTGATCGCAATTTTGCGCGTAAAAAGGGACATTTCTTTCGAACATCGAAAAGCGAAGCATGTAGCGCTGATAGGGTTTCAGTTCCTTATTTTTAAGTCCCAAGAATCGTGGCAGCCAGCGTCTATAAGTGTAAATTGTCGCGCCTTCATCGGGGTCATCCAGAGGAATTTCCCAGAATTCAGAATTGCGCACCGATTGCAGCTTGGACAGCGAAAGATTCGCCGAAACCACCGCATCGGAGTCCCTCAGGTAAAAGGGCGGTGAAAATATGGAAGTGCCATACCAGGTCTTCTCGGCCAGTTGAATTCGAACCGTGGTGTTCTTCAAGAAGGGATCCAGGGCGGGAGAGTTTTTGGCCATTTGGTCAGCATTGCCGTCCTTGCCAATTTCCCTTTTTAAGGTTTCTCTCCCCGCATTGGCGCGCGATTGCTGGGCGATAAGACCCACCATGGAGGCCGAAATGTCACTCAGCCGCAGAGTTCTCGGCTTCGCCTTGAGACCTGTGTCGGTATCCATCATCCAAGTCAGGGCATCGACCCGTTTTCCTTCAAAATTCACCGGCAGTCGAAAGGCGTTCGGCGACGGCTTCACGAGACGATGTTCAGTTGCAATGGTCACGTCCAGTGTTTCATGCGCGTCCTGCTGGCATTTCGCTCCCATCGCCGAGCCTGACAAAGAAATGTGATAAAGGTTCCAGGGATCGCCAATTTCAACCTTTGGTTTCAGGACAGTGCCGGACTCGGAACTATTGTAAACCTGCACATCTTCCATTTCGCCTGGCAAAAGATCATACTTATTCGGTATGAATTCATTGTATTTGGGTGAGCTCGGTTTCCAGCTGGGATCGCGTGAGTAGCGAGCGGAATAAGTCATGACCTCATTGCTACAGTGGAGGCTGGCTGTTCTGGGCACATCGTGGTAGCACGCTCTGGCTTCTTCGTGGCAAACTCGCTTCGTTCCAGAATGGGTTCGGCAGCGATTTTGTCGATCGCACTCAGAATATGAGTAAGGAACGTCGTCACATTTTGTGTCATAACCGCATGCAGACCCATCGACCCCCAGTTCGCAGGCGATCCAGTTCCATGTTTCAGTGACTTCGTAAGGAACCCGGCCCTGCCACTCAATCAGCGGTTGCTTCTGCCGCATTGTAAACGCCGTTTGGCTGGTGGGTCCTTCGTTCTTAATCCAAGCCGCCCAATCACCATAATTTTCGATCTCCTGTGGTCGACGAATGAAATGATCGAGATTGCCGCTGCACTCCAGACGACTGTGACTGCGGCCGCGGGTCTTTTCGTAAGGAAGCGATTGTCCACGACAGAGGGATGTGGTGTCCCCTTGTGGGTAATAGCCACAACGGTTATCGTAGGCTTGCGCCGATTC
>PSRN01000253.1 GCA_003176075.1 Bdellovibrio sp. | reverse complement strand
TCGAAGTGGGACAGCTTGCTGACGTACCGCCACCCTGGCATGAGACGATTGTCGTCTTGGCTGGGTTGGTCGGGTCCACCGTTAACCGGGTCGAAATCGAAATCGGCTTTACGTTGAGAGCGCTGGATGAATTTCCGAAGGCCACGACCCAGCTCCCTAAACAGGTCGAGGTTGCGCAAGTGCCGATGGACAGTTGTATTGAAGAAACAGTGAGGGTGCTCGAAAGCACGGAGGCCGGCAGCGTGGCCTGGGTTACGATCGGACCTGGGGTGCCGTTGTCGATGGAAGCATAAAGGGGTGTCGTGGTCGCAAGGGGGATCACCTGTGGATTCGTTGCGGTGACCAGGTTGATGTTGAAAGTCCGCCGTCCTCCGGGGTTGAGAGAAAGATCGTTCAAGACAAAAGAACAGACCTTTCCATCCGCCAAAGCCGCGGTCAACGTGCGTTTCAAATCAAGGGCGGCCAACTTTTCAGCCAACGCTATTGTCTCAGCTGACTCAAATGCTTGCCCGGTAAGAATGCTCAATGTCAGGATCGATAACAGCCCCAGTGAAACCAGGACCTGGATAAAAGTCTGACCGCTTGCAAAATTTCGAATGAATTGACGGCGGTTGCCCATTCGAAGTTATTTCGGAAGAAAGTCAGATAAACCTTAGCCAAAAGTCGAGTCAAGGCGAGCTGGATGTCGAGTCAAGGCGAGCTGGAAGTAGAGTCAAGGCCGGGATTTTCTAAGAATGATACGGTTCACGATTATGAACGGAAGAGGTTCACGCAAGTGTAAGAATATGCTCCAGGATGTGAACGCTGGCACCTCAAAATGGCTGGGTAGAGACGCAGTGACACTTAAACAAAATTGGTTTTTTGCCGATAAATCAATCATGGGCAGCCTTCGGGCAGGCAGTTGCAAATCAAAATTGAACCAGACCGGTCAAGCGGAGATCCAAGTCGTTCTCGTGATGGCGCTCGGTGTGATCATGTTGACGGCGGCAGTGATCAGCCTCGTAAATCAGGCAAAGCAAAATTCGGCGATGGCGCAGAAATTTACGGCGATCGATTTTGAGACAACCCTGAATTCGGCTCTCGCGGATGGCTCCGTTTGCTATTTCGTGATCAATAGTGCAGGTCTGAATCCTTTGAACTTTGATGCAACGTCGGTCACGCCGGCGACTCCCAGGTATATCCCGCTGCCAGCCACAACGCCTCTTTTCGCCTCCCTCACCGGCGGCACTCTGGCGGGGCCACCCATTGCCCAGATTGGGCAACCGATTTCGGAGGTCGAGAAGTCGCTGGTGATCGATTCAATTCAGCTGGCGGTGACCTCTTGCTCGGGCACGACCTGCCAGGGCGGCTGGTTGGTCGATTTTGATAGCACGAAGCTGGTTTCTCCCCTGAGTCCCGCGAGTGTGCCGGTGATCTTAACCGTGGATACTTCGACGTCCGGTCAGACAACAGTGACCGGCTGCCAGGGTCTGGCTGGCGGGGGGGGTGGGGCAGGACCATCGACTTGCCCCGCCGACATGACCCTCGTGGGTTCTCCAGGGCTTGCCACATCCTTCTGCGTGCACACCTCCGCCCAGGCGGCGGTCCCTCGCTTAACCGCTGAATCAAACTGCGTGAAGATCAACGATTCACTGGCTGGGCGGGCCCACATCTGCAGTCACAACGAATGGCTTCAGGCCTGCAACAAGGCCGCGGGTTCGTTGCCAGGCATTGGGTTGATCCAAGAGTGGACGGCCGAACAGGCCCCGGGAGGTAGTGCGTGGAGCGGCAATGTCTGGACTTCAGGCGGATCCAATTGCGCGACCTGGACGCCCGAACCTTACGGGAGTTCATATGCCTACCGCTGTTGCCTGTGACTTCTTAGATGCGCTCTTTGATGCGCTCTTTGGGAATGAACCACTAAAGCCTTATGAATTTGTCCAAAAACTTATACAAAAGACCTCTCAGCTGATCCAAGTGCGGGGAGTCCCCGAGAATTTCATCTTCACTTTGCACAGACTCACCCGCATTCTGGTGAATATCACCTTGCAAATGGGTTACCATGTCCGACAGGCCATCCCTTGATGTTTCCAAGTGAAACTGTAAGCCAGCGACTCTCCTGCCGTAAACAAACGCCTGGTGTTTGCAGTGACGAGACGATAAACAGTTGACGGCGCCCTCTGGCAAATCAAACGTATCGCCGTGCCAATGCAGTACCGTTGTCGTAGCCGGCCACTGGCCAAATAGCTCACTCGCCTGACCTTCAAGCGTTAGGTTCACTGGGAACCAGCCAATCTCCTTGCCTTGTTGCTTGTACACTCTGGCGCCAAGGCTGGCTGCGATCAATTGGGCTCCCAGGCAGATGCCCAAAACCAACTTGTTGCTGGCGATCGCTTCCTTAATAAAAGATTTCTCGCTTTCCAGCCAATGAAAGGAGGCGGTTTCATCGGCCCCCATGGGGCCACCCATGACGACAAAGATATCGGCATCGTTTACGTTTGGCAGAGTGACTTTGCCGAGTTTGAAAAACTTTGTGCTGCTGACTTGAATTTTGCGTTCCAGAGCCCAATCCAGAATCATATCAGGACCTTCGAATGAAACATGTTGAAAGTAATGCAACCGCATCATCAGAACCTCCCGCAAAAAATGATTATATGATCGCGGGAAATAATGAGCGAACAAAAAAATGAAATAGTTGGCAAATTACTGCTGACCGCTATCCACAGGACACACTTTTGCCTTTACGAGGAATTACCTCATCCCCTAAGCTTTTTGGAAGATGTCTGAAACGGCAAGTGACTATCTTGCGATTATTCAACGGTGTGAGGAGTTCCTTAAGGCGGGTCATTTGGCGGAGGCGACGAGGGAGCTCAACGCCCTCACTGTCGCGCAAGTGCCGCGCGCCCAGCGGCTGCCTCTGGCCCGTCTTTGTCGCCGCGGTTGGTTGATTGATAAGGGGATTGATTTATTGGCTCCGGTGGTTCGGGGTGAGTACCACAAGTTGGACCCACCCTCGCCCGCCGAGGTGGCCGAATATGCCTGCCTCCTTTCCAGAAATGGCTCCGTCAGCGAGGCCTTACAACTTTTGGGCGGAATCGATCCCACGGCGGTCCAGGAAGCCATTCTTTTCATGGCCTTTGCCCACATCATGCGTTGGGAGTATGACCTCGCGGTACCGTTGCTTGAAAGCTACCTTGCCAGATTGGAGCTACCCTATCAGCGCCTGGTGACCAGTATCAACCTGGCGGCGGCCCTGATTAACTGCGAGAAATTCAGCCAGGCGGAAAATCTTCTTGAGAAGGCCACCGAGGAGGCCAAGAAGCAACAGGCCTTCCGGTTGCTTGGCAACTGCAGGGAATTGCGAGCTCAGATCGCCATTCACCAAGGGGATTTTACCCGCGCCCACGAGAATTTATCCGAAGCGGAGAAAATTTTTGGAGCGTCGCCAACGCTCGAGCAACTTCTGGTGGAAAAATGGAAAGCGATTATGTCGGCCTTGTCGACTCGCGATCCGGCGCCTCTCCTTCACTTTCGTGAAACCGCTTTGGCCAGGAAGAACTGGGAGTCCGTTCGTGAAGTGGACTTTTTTTTCCTGACAATCAACTTTGATCAGAGGCGTTTTGATCATCTTCTCACCGGAACGCCTTATCCGTTCTACCGCGAAAGGGCTATCCGGTGGATTCAAGCCATGCCCAGCCCGGTTTACATCTTGGGAGACAACAGCACCTGGATCTTTGATCTCTCCACCGGCCGGATCGAGGCGCGCAAGAAATTGAACATTGGAAAGAAGATTCATCAGCTGCTGGGGGTTCTTCTCAAGGACTTCTATGCGCCCGTTCGGACAGGTTATCTTTTTTCCGAGATTTATCCTGGCGAATACTTCGGGGAGAACGCCAGAAGCAAGATCAGTCAGCTCATCTTCCGGGCCCGACAGTGGATCCACGACAACGAACTGCCGATTCAAATTGCGTTCGATGATGGAAATTATTCGCTGTCGTTCTCGGCTCCGGTTGGCTTTAGAATTTATTATAATGAAAATCAAATTACGCCGATGAGTTCAATGGTGGCCCGGCTCAAGGCCGAACTGATCAGCACCGACAGCTTTTCCGCCCAGGAAGCCTGCCAAATCTTAAATCTTTCACGAGCAAGCTTCACGGCGTTGGCGCAAGAAGCAATTGACGGAAGACAGCTGCTTCGAACGGGATCGGGACGCTCGACGCGCTATCGTATTATTTGATTGGCCATGGATACCGTCAAAATGAGCCACCCGTGGCGGCTTCGCCGCCCACGCTGTCTCAAAGAGGGACGAACCGACAACACAACTTCTAATTGCCACCCGTGGCGACGCCGGCACAGGCATCTTTCATTTAACTTTTGTAAGTTCAAAGCCCATCGTACGGATTCTATCCTTGGGGGAGGCAGCTCGCCTGTGGCGGCTTCGCCGCCCACGCTGCCGGGGGGGAATCCGATGAAATCCGATCAAGTTGGACAGCCATGCAACCTTATGCTTGTGCGGTCGGTGATTGGCCTGCCGGTTCTCTTGCCATTTCTCCTGCCAATTCTTTTGTGCCTCTCCGGGTTGCTGAGCGCGTGCGCCCCAGCTTTCCGGTTTAGCGAGAGTGGGCCGACATTTTCCTCCCACACTCCCTCGTTGGATTTAGCGACAAGCAGTTGTGGAAGCACTTACAGTCCCGGTCACGCGATGATTCACCGTCTCAGCAACACTGAGTACAACAACACCGTTCGCGATCTCCTCCTCACCAAGTCGACACCCGGAGACACTTTTCAAAGTTCGTCGGTTGGGTCGAGTGGGTTTTCAAACGAATCAGTCACGCTCACAATTTCGAATCAATCCGTCGCTGATTACGCAACAGCGGCGCGGGCTCTTGCTGACGAAGTAATTGCCAGCAAGGGAACCGCCGGCGGAGCCTACCAAGCTCTGGCTTCCTGCGCCGTGGGCGCGACGACGGTTTCAGATAGCTGCGCCCGATCGGTGATTCGCACCTTGGCCAGACGGGCTTTCAGACAGGCAGTCACCGAGGGAGCGACCGATTCTGATGTGGATCGCCTGATGGCTGTTTACTCCGCCGCCGGCGGGAGTTTTGACCTTGGATTTCACGCCGCCATTATGGCGATGCTTTTGGATCCGCGATTTATTTTTACCTATTTCAATCATCCGCAACCCGACAACCCTCAGGCGGTTTACCTGCTCAATGATTATGAACTGGCATCCCGTCTATCCTTTTTCATTTGGCAATCCATGCCTGACGACACATTGTTGAGCTTGGCGGATCAAGGGGTCCTGCATAATCCGGAGACCTTGCAGGCGCAGGCCGCGCGTATGCTTCTCGACCCGAAGGCCCAAGGGCTGGCGACAATCCTCAAGAATGACTGGGCAAAACTATCGAAACTTCGAGGGGCGTCGATCAGCGGCTTGGATCAGCAGACCCTGAGCGACATGCTGAACGAGTCTCAGCTCTTTATCAATGATGTGATTTCCACTGATGCTTCCTTTTTGACCGCCATTGATGGGCGTACAACTTTTGTGAACGCCAATCTGGCGAAGTTCTATGGATGGAATGTGCCGAGCGCCACGACCTCAAATTTTGTCAAGACAACGATTCAAGACTCCGGTCGGCGAGGCCTCCTCACGCAGGCGGCGATGATGGTTGCTTTTGGTGGGGGCGGCCTATACACCCATCCGGTCCAGCGCGGACGCTTCGTGACTGACGCATTTCTTTGCGCACCCCCGCCCCCCCCTCCTGGAGGAAAAGCGCCGGCGATCACCCCAGTGAGTGGCAGCACGATGAAACAGGTTCTTACGCAAATGACTTCGCCGCCAGCCTGCTACGCATGTCACAATACGATGAACGTCGTCGGTCTCGGGCTTGAGAATTTTGATCCATTTGGAAAATGGCGGACCGTCTACAGCAGCGACACATTCAATACCGCGGGCGCCTCCATTGATGCCAGCGGCACCATGCCGAACAGTTTTTCGTTTCAGGGCCCGGGAGATTTTTTGGATGATTTGTCTGGGGATCCCCGGGTTCCGGCCTGCCTTGCCACCAAGCTGATGTCGGTGGCGATCGCGCGGGTTATGTCCGGAACTGATGATTTGTGTATCGCGAGGGCCATCGGTGCCTCGCAGATCACACCCAACACAAAATTTTCCGATGCGGTCAAGCACATTGTTTTGAGTTTGCAATTCACGTCGCAACTGGGGGGAACATTACAATGAACAGAAAGCCATCGCTCTGCGGAGGTGCCGAAGGCACCGATTTGGGGAATTTCGGTCGCCGAATGTTCTTAAAGGCGGGCGGTGTCACCCTGGCTTTGCCGGTCTTGGAATCTCTCCTTCCCCGATCGGCCTGGGGAGCAGGCGCGGGGGATCCAAAAAGATACGTGTGTTGTTACATCGCCAGCGGGACGTACGTTCAGCCAAATCAAGGAGCCAACTGGTATCCAGCCCAAACCGGACAGCTCAATGCCAATAGTTTGCCAGTGGTCTTTTCTCCGTTTGCGTCGAGTGCGGGTCAGTTTTCAATCGTGAGGGGCTTGTACAATAACGCCAAGGAGAATTCCAATGCGCCGGGTGACCACGCGGCGGGCCCGCCCACTTATCTGACTTGCGATCAGGCCATCAACTACAATTCGAATAGTTGCACCGTTAACAATGCCTCGTTTGATCAGGCCATTGCCAAACAGAACAACCTCACCGCTTTCGCCATGAGCGCCTCAGGATACGACGGGTATCATCCGGACCAGGTCGCTTTTGACTACGGTCGAACGGTTTCTTATCTCCCCGGGCAACAGGTGGAAACATGGCTGAATCCCTACAAACTCTTCTATAGTTCGGGGTTGTTCGGGAACTTTACTCCGCCAGCGGCGACGACCACGCCAACTCCCTCGGGAACACCCACATCGATGCCGACTCCCACGCCGTCCCCGACGCCGCAAAATTCTTCGGCTCAAGATAAAAGCATTTTGGATTATGTCCTCCAGTCGATTCAGAACCTGCAGCCCAAGCTGGGAACCGAAGATAAAGTGCGCCTCGATGATTACCTGACTGGAATTCGCACCCTTGAAACACAGTTGGCTCCGTCGAGTATCCCGTCCACGACTGGTGGCACACTTGGGGGCGCGGGTTCGGGCATGAGTGGGGGTGCGGGTTCGGCCGGTAGCTCCTGCGCGAACATCCAAGGCCCCA
>PSRN01000274.1 GCA_003176075.1 Bdellovibrio sp. | reverse complement strand
TCGCCGGCCCTGTTCGAAGAAAGAGTCACTCCAACCCTGGTTGAACTGGCGCGGAAATTCCCCGGCAAGCTCGCCTACTACGGCAAGGGGACACAGCCCGACTTTTTGAATGCGGGACTGCGTGGCGCTCCCTTTGCCGGCTTTGGTTTTGACCACCGGTGGAATTTGCCAGCCCTCTTTTCGCGCCAGGACCTACCGGGATTTATTCAGGGAAATTTCGACCAGGCTTTGCTTTTTTGCGATGAACGGGAGTTTCGCTTGCAACTTGAAAATTACCTGCGGACCTTCAAGCAGACCTCGGAGGTTCTCTCTCGTTGGGTTTGCGGTCTGGGTCACGGGGTCTTGCCCAAAACCCCGGAATCGCATGTCCATTACTTTGTCCAACGGGTGCGTGAAGTGTTTCAATAGAGGTGTTTCAATGAGTTCAACCAGTGCCGCCGCAAGAGTTTCAGAGGTTCGTTCCTTGTTTGAGAAGTACGATGTTCCAATCCCCCGCTACACCAGTTACCCCACTGTCCCCTATTGGGAGGGCCTGTCGGACTCCTCGTTGTGGCTGAGCCACGTCGACCAATCCTTGGCTTCTCCGGAAGCGTTGTGGTCCATGTATGTCCATGTCCCTTTTTGCGAAACCTTGTGCACATTTTGTGGGTGCAACAATGTGATTTCAAAAAATCACAAACTCGAACACCCTTATGTCGATCACCTCTTGCAGGAGTGGAATATGTACTTGCAAAAGGTGCCTCGCCTGGCTGACAGGACGTTGAAGCACATTCATTTGGGCGGCGGCACGCCGACTTTTTTGAGTCCGCAGTCCCTGCATCGGCTCTTCAGCGGACTTTTTGCAAAAACCAATTCGAACGATCCCAATGAATTTGAAGCCTCCATCGAAGTGGATCCCCGTCGCACCAACCGTGAACATCTGCAGGTTCTGCGGGAGTTTGGCTTTAACCGCATCAGCATGGGAGTTCAGGATTTCGAGCCTGAAGTCCAGCGCCTGGTCAATCGCCTGCAACCTTTTGAGATCACGGCGGCATTGACGGAAGAAAGCCGAAAATTGGGATTCGAGTCGGTCAATTTCGATTTGATCTATGGCTTGGCCAAACAAACACCAGGCAGCATCCGTCGGACGGTCGAACAAACGCTGCAACTGAGGCCTGACCGGATCGCGCTTTATAGTTTCGCTCTCGTGCCTTGGATCAAACCGGCGCAGCGCCTGTTTAAGGATGAGGACTTGCCGGCGGGGCCGGGAAAGCGCGAACTGTATGAAATCGCCCGCGAGATGTTTCTGGCCGCTGGCTATGTCGAAGTGGGCATGGATCATTTCGCCCTCCCCCAAGATACGCTGGCGCGAGCCATGCAAGAAGGAACTCTTCATCGGAACTTTATGGGCTACACGAATCAGCGCAGTGATTTGCTTTTGGCCCTGGGGATCAGCGGAATTTCGCAAACGCCTTGGAGTTTCCATCAAAATGAAAAGTTGCTCCCCAAATATGAGACCGCGCTGGCGGAAGGGCGAATTCCCACTCATCGAGGCCATGTTCTGACGGCGGAGGATCAGCAGCGGCAGCGGCAAATACTGAACTTGATGACGAAGCTGCGGGCCCCGTTGCTGGACGCTCAACAAGCGGCGCAGGCCGCCGATTTCCTGCGTCCGATGATCGAGGACGGCTTGGTGGAAATAGCCCCGTCCCTTCGAGGGTCGGATGAAATTCGCATCACGCCGCAGGGCTTGCCCTTTCTCCGCAACGCCTGCGCGTTTTTTGATGAACGATTAAAACGGCAAAAGCCGCAACTGCAGATTTTTTCGAAATCGATTTAAAGAATGAGCGAAGTACATATCCTTGGGGCCGGCTTCTCCGGCATGAGTCTGGCGGTGGAACTCGCGACCCGCGGCTTCCGCGTGCAGGTTTACGATGAGCGAGACCGCACCGGCGGACTTATTGAATCGACGCCGCTTCGCCATGACACTCGTGGCGTCTGCGGAGCCACGGGTGCGGTGTTCGCCGAGCGCGCGGCCCACACCATTTCTTGCACCCCTGAGCTTGGCGAGTTCTTTCATCGGCTGGGACTGGCGCCACTGGTCCAGTCTCCCGCGGCAAAAAAGCGCTATTTTTACCGGGAGCGTGGGCGGCCTGGGGGTAAGGGGTTGACCCGCTGGCCGTTGGGCTTTTGTGAAAGCATGGGACTTGCGGGGAAATTTTTGCGCGCCAAGATAACTGGATCCATGAGCCCGGAGCCCGGGGAGACGCTTCGGGATTGGGGCGACCGGGTGGTGGGCGAAGCAGCGAGGCATTTTTTACTCGAGACGGCGATGCAAGGAATTTACGCCGGCGACGGGGGTCGGCTGAGCGCTTCTTTGCTGCTCGGAAATATTTTTCGCAGGACCCACACGGACATGAACCGGCAAAAGTACTTGGGGATCACCTCCTTTCAAGGCGGGGTGGCCTCCATGTTCAAGGCCATGGAGTCTGAATTGATCAAGCGCGGGGGTCAGCTTCATCTCGGGCGCCGCATTGAGCTTAAGGACTTTCCCCATCGACCCCTGGTGCTGGCGGTTTCCGCCATGGAAGCGGCTCGCCTGCTGGCTGCGGGTGTCAGCAACTCGCGAGGCGCCACGGGTGCCAACAGTTCGCAAGAGCTGGCCCAGAATTTGTCAGGAATCGAGAACGTTTCCTTGATCTCGATCACCGCGGTCTTTCCTTCGGTTTCTCGCCGCGGTTTTGGCTGCTTGGTTCCCCGGGGTGAAGGACTGCGGGTGTTGGGTGTTCTATTCAACACCAGCACTTTTGATCGGGGCTGGTCCGACTGGGTGGAGGCCTGGATCTACGGGGGGGCGACGGACCCGGAAATTCTTTCCTTGGACGACGAGTCTCTCTTGCGTCTGCTCACGACAGAGCGGCGAAAAATTTTCGGACTGGCGGAGACTCCGACGGCCTGGAAAATCACGCGCTGGCATTCCGCCCTGCCAGCTTACAATGTGACGCTTGAACGGATATTGCAACAAGCGGCTCCGTTGATGCGCGATCTTGAGTCGCGGGAAAAGATTTACCTCCACGGAAATTTTCTTGGCGGCATTGGGTTGAGCAAGCTCTATCGCCGCTCTTGTGAATTGGCGGAGCGAATCCAGCTGGCTGGCAACCAGGTGCGCGATTGAGAAGAAGAGCCGCCACGGGTGTGCTGAGGAGTAAAATGGGATGAGTCCGCAAAAGATTGGCGTTATCATCAACAACATCGGCACACCCAGGGAGCCTCATTTCTTCGCGGTGGGAAGTTATTTGCGCGAATTTCTGATGGATCCGAAAGTCTTGTCCTTGCCTTTCATTCTCCGTGCGATCCTGGTTTACTTGATCATCGTGCCGTTTCGGGCGCGAAGGTCTTCGGCCAAATACCGGAAGATTTGGAAGGCCGAGGGTTCGCCTTTGGCGGTTTATTCCCGTCTATTCGCGGACCATCTGCAAGTGGAGCTGGGCGATCAATTTTGTGTTGAGCTGGGGATGAGTTACGGCTCGCCCTCCATCGCCGAAGCGCTTGCCAATTTGTCGGCCCGGAATATTTCCAGGTTGATTTTTTGGCCGATGTTTCCCCAATGGTCGGAAGCGACAACTGAATCCGCCTGCAGTGCTTTGAGGGGTCATCACGATGCGGCGACGATGCGCATTCAAGTGGCTCCCGCCTTCCACCATGAAAATTTCTTTTTGCTTTCACTCAGCGCCATGATCCAAAGCGAATACCAGCAGTCAAAATCCGAATACCTTTTGTTTTCCTATCACAGCCTGCCGGTGTCACAAGTCGCGAAGCAAACGGGTTGCCTCACCACAAGTGACTGTTGCGATCAGGTAGGCGCCTGTGAAAAGCCCTGTTACCGCGCCCAGTGCCTGCAGACGACGAATCAGCTGGCGCGGACGATGAATTTGCCAGTCGGCAGCTATTCGACGTCTTTTCAGTCGCGACTCGGTCGTCGGGCCTGGTTGGGGCCAGCCACTGTCACGGAAGTCGAGCGCCTCGCCCGCCAGGGCGTGCGGCGTTTGGCGGTGGTCAGTCCCTCTTTCGTGGCCGATTGTTTGGAGACGCTGGAGGAGCTGGCGATCGAGACCAAAGCCCGTTTCCTTGCCTGCGGCGGCGAGCAGTTCCATTACATCCCGTGCTTGAATGACGACCCCGTTTGGGTCGCGGGTTGCGCTAGTTATGTCCGCCGGCAAGTCGCCAGTCTCGACACGTACCGAGCGTAAACCCATTTTAAAGGGCGAGACGCCAGCTTTTTTGTATGAGGATGAATTCTTGCTGCGGGCGCGTACCAGCGATATGGATCAGATGCTGTTACCTGGCAAAATATCATGTCATACGGACCCCAGGGCGCCTCCCAATTTGAATCGGATCAGAAATATTTGCGTGAAGCGCCGGTGGCAAATTTGGAAGCGGCTAAAGATTTCGCCAAATTCTTTCCGCCAGTACCGTGGGCCTTTAGTCGGATTCGAGAAAATGTCATTCGGTTCCCGCGAGCGAAGTGGTTGATGTCGGTCCTTCGCGGCAATCGCCAAGTTGGGTGGGGCATTGGAATAGGGCCATCATATCGATGGATGTCTGTAGAAACAAAACGCATTCTCCCACACCAAAGGCCGCTTTGAGAAGAACGCTGAGCCTCCACGCCGCATCAGTGCCTAACTTTTTGATAGGTGTCGTTTTTGGCGGATCATAGACCCTCTCCGTAAAAAATTACTGATCGTGATTGAATCGACCAAGAAATCAGGCCTTCAACCGACAGAGCATAGAAAGTGTATGATCGTTGCTCTAAACAGTTGAAATTTAGTGCCATATATGGCACTATTAAATAGGATATGCAGCTTTATATTGAACGCACCTCCGAGTTTATGCGATGGTTTGAGAGTCTAAATTTGAAGGACCAATTGCAGATTGATTCTCGAATTCAACGAATCAGGGATCACGCGCACTTTGGAGATGCAAAGAACCTTGGCGAGGGCCTCGCAGAATTACGGTGGAAAAATGGCCGCCGAGTTTATTTCGCTAAAATCGGGTTCACGGTGATTTTACTATTAAACGGAGGCTTGAAAAATGCCCAAAAGAAAGACATCCAAAAAGCGCGGCTTCTCCTTGAACGATATGGCAGTGATTAATTTAAAGAATCGCAAAGGTCTCGCCGAGTTTAACCCCGATGCCCGTTTGCAAAACCGCAAAGTCGTAGCCCGCGCACTGTGGGAATGTTTGGTCGAGAACGACATTGAGGCTTTTAAAGAGATTTTACGCAGTCATTTGGAAGTGACCAATAAAGATGAGCTTGCAGGAAAAGCCGGTATTCCACGGCGGACACTATTTCGGATGCTGTCCCCCGAAGGCAATCCAACTTTGGAGAATCTTGGCAAGATTATTCATCAATTGTGCGCATGAGTCCTCTGATTGCATTGTCTTCGAAAACCAAAGAGTCGAGAAAAATCTTGCAAAACCCGAGTACCAGTGTCACCGGCCTGATGATATAATAGCATTTTAAACCATTTCAGCGTTTCAACCGTCAGGGAAGGAAGAAGAATCTCGCGCAGATAATCTGGGTCCTTGTTGTAATCAAGAAAGACGTCTACCGGAATAGAGTCCTCTTTCCCATTTGCCAACATATACGTGATGACCTTGGAAGCGAGTACTTTATCTAAATAGATTTCTGCGATCAAACGGCCATCTTTGAAGACGTGGACGTGTCAAGGGCTATGGTCATACTTCCAGCTCCGTCAGATCTTCTTTGCGAAAAAAGAGGTGGACAAGCATGCCAACAAGTACGTCAATAGGAAGAATCTCGGAGGGGGCGTGCTGCGCAGAAGACACGAGATTATTCTACTGTGTGGATTGACTTTAGTCTCAGGGCCTGCCTGGTCGCAAGGGAATAACTCTTCACCAACTGAACCTCTGCCCTCAATGGCTCCTCAACGGCAAACGACTCAGGTGGAACAGGTTCCAACTGCGACACCAACAACACCAACACCAGTTGAGCAAAGCGAGCAACCCCAGCAACCATCACAACCACAACAACCTCAGCAACCCGCCCATCCGGCGCCAACACCCCCGCAAAAATTCCTCGTGCACGGCGTGCTTCGCGAAAAAGGGACGCGCACACCTTTGCCAGGGGTCAACGTTTACTGTTTTTCGCCTCCTGATAACCCGAAACCCTTGAAGAGTGTAACCAACGAACGCGGTGAGTTTACTCTTGAGGTGCCGGCTGGCGAGATTCTCTGGCGCGTGGGACTGGCCAATTACGCGGTCTTCGAACGCCGAGACAACGTGGCGACGGCGGCCACGGCCGACGCACTGAGGGAGTTCTTTATCGAAAAAAACTCGTACCTCGTTTATGAAACGACGGTCATCGGCCAAGCCGAGAAACGGGATGACAAGACGCAAGCTCTGACGCAGGAGGAGTTTCTGACTTTGCCAGGCGCCAACGGCGATCCGGTCAAGGCCGTGCAGAACCTGCCGGGAGTCAATCGCGGGAATGCCTTTAGCGCGCAAGTGATTATCGAAGGATCGTCACCCAATGACACCCGCTACAATATCGACACTCAGCCCGTCCCCATTATTTTTCACTTTGGCGGACTGAGCTCCGTCGTGATGCCCGAGGCGATCGATCGGGTCGATTATCTCTCAGCCGGCTTTGGTCCAGAGTATGGTCAGACGATCGCTGGCCTGGTGAACCTGGGCGTACGGGAACCCAAAACAGATCGCCTGCACTTTATGGGTTTTATGGATTTCTTTAACATGGGCGCCCTGGTTGAGACTCCCATCGACGACCACTCGAGTTTCCTGATGGGCGTTCGCAAGAGTTACATCGGCAAGGTCCTGGGAGCCGTGGCCCGAGGCCGATCAGGCTTTAGCTTGACGGTGGCTCCTGACTTCAACGACACGGTGATTGAATACGTCAATCAGATCAACGCGACGGACACTTTCAAAGTTCTTGGCGTTGGCTCCATCGATACTTTGGGCTTTGTCGTGAC
>PSRN01000137.1 GCA_003176075.1 Bdellovibrio sp. | reverse complement strand
CCCGCGGCCAGACACTCCATCAACATCTGCCAGCCGCGACCCACATTGACCATGCCACCAATCACCGCGTCCTCGGCGTTGACCACCACATCCTTGCCTTGCGTGGGGCAATTGTAAAAGGGAACCCCCAAGGGGTCATGCCGCCGGCCAATCACGACACCGGGAAGGTGGGAAGGGATCAGGGCGACCGTGATGCCGAGATCCTCGCCTTGGCCCAGGAGATTTTTGGGATCGCGCAACTTAAAGGCCAAGCCGATAATTGTACTGATGGCGGCCAAAGTGATCCAACGCTTGTTCCAGTTCAGGCGAATGTAGAGCTTGCCGTCCTCGCCGCGAAAAAGTTCGCCCGAGGAGGTGATGGCTCCGGCGTCGGAACCGGCGCCCGGCTCCGTCAAACCAAAGCAAGGGGTGTCTTGCCCGGTCGCCAGCCGCGGCAGATATTTTTTCTTTTGCTCTGCCGTGCCGAAATGAACCAGCAACTCCGCCGGCCCCAAGGAATTGGGCACCATCACCGTGATACATGCTGAAATCGAACGACTGGCGACTTTCATGACGACTTCAGAGTGCGCCAGCGCTGAAAACGCCAGACCGCCATATTCCTTGGGAATGATCATGCCTAAAAATTTTTCTTTCTTCATATAATCCCAGATGGCGACTTCCAGCTCCCGCGTCTTCCAAACCTTCCAGGCATCGATCATGGCACAAAGTTTTTCACAAGGACCTTCGAGAAAAAATTTCTCCTCGGGAGTGAGCTCCGGATAAGGTTCCTGCAGAATTTTGCGAAAGTCTGGCTTGCCGGAAAAAAGATCCGACTCCACCCAAACCACGCCCGCATCGAGAGCCGTCCGCTCGGTGGCGGAGATCTTGGGCATCAAAGGCTTCATCAGTTTCATCACCCAGCTGGTGACCAGCAACTGCCGCACCGGAGGCAGCAAGAAGACGGCAAATAGCGCCGCCACCACGCCCAGCGCGACCGGGCCAGCGCCGAACCCCACCATCACGGCCAAAGTCGCGATCGCCCAAACGATCAGCGGACTGCCGAAGAAGCCAACGAACAAAGTCAGAACGGCTGAGCCAAGAACGGATAGCCAAAGATTGGCGGCCAAAATTCCATAAACAGGTTCAAGATTCTCCACGCTTTCGCTCCTTTATGATTCCCCTTAGGACTTGGAATCTATTGAAAACCCGGAGGGGCGGTGGAGGCAAGGTCTATGAGCTGTGACCTTTACTTTTGGCAGTGGCCACACCAAAATGAACCGCGACCGGCTAAGACCGTGCGGCGAATCGGCTCCGCGCATGTCGGGCAGGGCTCACCCTCACGGCCATAGACTCGGTGCCTCTTTTGAAAATGACCTTGGGCTGAATCAAGGCCGCGAAAATTACGGATGCTCGACCCACCGGCCGCTATGGCTTCGCTCAGCACCTTACGGACTGAGTCGACGATCAACGCCGATTCCTTCTTGCTGACCCGGTTGGCGCGGCGGCCCGGTCGAACGTGCGAGCGAAAAAGCACTTCTGAAGCATAAATATTGCCGACCCCCACGACCACCGTCGGGTTCATCAGCACGGCCTTGATCGTGGCCTTCGACCGCCGGCAATCTTCATAAAACGAAGCGCCAGAAAAGTCCGGACCGAGGGGCTCGGGACCAAGGTCGGCAAATCTTTGATGGTCAAGGTCGAGAAGCGCCACTTGTCCAAAACGGCGGGGATCATTGTAGATCAGCGTGCACGTGGCGGCTTTGGCACCTTTGGCGCCTTTGCCGCCCACGCATGACGGTCCGGCGGCAAAGTAGATACGGAGATGATCATGTTTAATCAAGGGCCCGTCGTCAAAGCGCCATGTCCCCGTCATACCCAAGTGCGAGAGGAGGATGCCGCGGCGGGTGTGAAACAAGATATACTTCGCCCGTCGAGAAATGGCCTCGAGCGGCTCCCCGACCAGACGCTGAATCGTCGCTTTGTCGACAACAGTGCGCAAAGCCGGGGTGAGAAACTCGATCTCAGTGATTCGGGTCCCGCGCGGGATATTCTCGCGCAGCTGACGGGAGACAATTTCAACTTCGGGAAGTTCGGGCATATCGCTCTTAACTATTTGAAATCATTCTTTATTGCAAGCGCGTTAAATGCCATATCACCCCATATCACCCAATTCATAATCCATATCACCTAGAAACCTCATTCAACCTTCCTAAGCGGGATCACGTTCTCCGCTTCAATCTGTTGCTGGTCGATCAATCCGAGAATAATCATCAAGATTAGAAAAAATCCAGTGGACGCTTCTTGTTGCCGACGCAAAAATAAGATAATCTTACTAATAAGAATGGAGGCCAAATGGCTGGCTTTGCAACCACCAAAATGTCCTCTCGGGGGCAAATCGTGATCCCCGAGGAAATCCGCGAGAGCCTGCACCTGAAGGAAGGCGATCAGTTTGTCGTCATCGGCAAAGGCGACACGGTGATCCTCAAATCCATCACCCCGCCGTCCCTGAACGAGTTCGAAGAGATTTTCGCCGAGGCCAGAGAATCAGCTAAAAAGGCGGGCCTTAAGAAAAGCGAGGTAAAGACCGCGCTTAAGAAAGTACGCCGCCGGGGATGAAAGCGGTCATCGACACCAATGTTTTCGCGTCCGGGGTTTTAATACCGACGTATACTGACACATTTGGCCGGTCAACGGCCAGGAATCAAGATCGACCGCGTGCTGGAGCTGGTCGATCTGCACGCTGAAGTCGTAGAGGCAGTTGCCTTCGCCCGTCCGGTATGTAGCGATCCTGACGACGATAAATTCCTAGAGGCGGCGCTTTCCGCTCAGGCAGACTATGTCGTAACAGGCGACAAGGCGCTGCTCGCTCAAGACGGGCTACGTGGCATCAAAGTGATCACGCCAAGAAAGTTCTTGAGCTGCTTGTAAGGTACTGACCATTTCAAATTCACTCCGGTTTTTTTTCTCTTGCTCCTAACGACGTTGGGATTGATCTTGCGCCGCCATTTGAACTTGCTGCGCGCAAGAAGTGCTGTTAGCCGTTCCCAGAGGCAAAACTACTCGCTCATCAAATCCTTTGAGGTAAAAGCCTTCGATAAAAGAAAGGTGCTCCCTGAACTCTTCATTTTCGGGTTTGAGGGCAGGCCGCTGACTCAACTGGGAGATGAGAGATTGGTGAAAATCGTCGAGAGAACCTTTTAAGGATTTCAGACGAGTCACCTCCGCCTCAAACACCCCGTCGAGATTGGAACCAGGTGTCGCTTTTTCTTTTCGTAGCTTTTGTATCAGGGCTATTTCCTTGTCGTAGCGCTGGGTGATCCGTGGCCCCACCTTCGCCGCCTCTTCCGAGGCTCGCTGCCGATCTTTTTCAGTCGCTGATGGCCGGACAAAGTTCTTCAAAGCAATGCGATAGCGTTCCATTTCAAAAGTCAAATCCGTGTCCCGCGCGAAATCCCGCTTACGCAGCAATTCACTGAGCTTTCCCTCCGGGCAATCGCAGTTGGATGAGAATGCTTGCAGCTGCGCTTCGTTGCGGTGCAAGTCGGCTTTCCCAAAAAATTGCCTTACATTTCGCATCTGCTGACCGACATAATCTTTCCAGGAATGTGGCATGGCGATGTAGGCACCAAAAAACATCATCGTCGCTAAGTTCCCAGCTCCTGGGAACACTGAGCCGATAGCCCCCGCGGCGAGCATGCCACCCAGAAAAGTGCCGAACTCGCCACTCATGACACGCGTTCGCCACAGGCGATCCAAAGCACGCATCAGATTCTGTTTCTTGCCGAAGGCTTCCATACACCCATGGACAAAACTGGAGGCCGCTTGCCGGCGGAGCTCATTGTCAGAACTTGCCGGCCCTGATGGGGAAAAAACATAGGATAAACCGCCACCCACAAGAGATGTGAATTTCTTGGCCTCTTCGCGAGCTTGCGCATTATTAATTTGGCCGACGCATTCATCAGCCATTTGACTGCCAACTTCCCAGCCGGCGAATCCAATGGTGGTCATCGCCATGGTTCGTAAGGCGGCGGCGAACTTCAACGGATTTTCTTTTGCCACTCGTCTTAAAATAAACGCGCCAGCCTTGCCCGCGCCCCAGGCCGCCGGCATGGCCCCCCAAGTGGAAACACTGTTGGCGACCTGGCCGGTCGCTTGGTAAATGATCGAGATCATCTCTTTGCCTGAAAGCCTGTCTGGATTGTGCAAAGCCTGATGGTAAGCAGAATCGATGGCCGCCATCACGGCGAGAAACAAAACTGTCTTCCCGGCGCCCACGGACCTGTCCAAGGCAAAATCGGTAACGCTTTTGCCGCCAACGGCCGCCTCTGGGGGTTGATCGGGCGCGCCGATTCTGGAATTTTGATCCGCTGGACCAGTCACTGTTGCAATTAGAGCAGGCGCCTGCAGAGCCCAGACCGGTCGAACCGCGAAAGAATCCGTCAGCAGAAGGGCCGTGAAAAAGAATTGGTAACGGCGTCCAATGCCCATAACTCCTCAGGGTCGAACATCATCCTTGACGTCCCCTTCGATTTCCGTTTTCCCCGTTTGTGGTTTATCGATCGTGCCCAGTCGGTTCACAACGATGCCGTCCGCGCGATTCGCGCGATCAAAAATCTCGCGAAGCCTCCTGCGGCTGCTGCGCCTGTCGTTCGTCGAGTCTTGAGGACCGCCGTTTTCGGAATCGGGTGTCAGTGTCACTCCCAATTCTCTGGAGAGTCTTGACACTTCTATCCGATTATCATTATGGTGTTCATCCAGGCCCAACTCCTCTCGGGTCCTGAGGTTGTTCCTAAATTGTTCCTCACTTCCACCCCTGATTGAGTCTTTGAACGCGTCATCGTGGGAATTATGGCCTGCGAGTTCGGAAATGAAAGCACGATGTGAAATCTGAGATTGGCGAACACGCTTCAACGCCAGGTCTATACGAGCATTATCGAAGGGACGAGTCTGACCAATGATCTTGCGGAGTTCCTGCTCTCGTCTCCAACTCATGAGTTTCGCCTCAGGCCCGGGCTTCCTAATTTCTGCCCTATAGGCGCTTGTCAGTCTTCCAAGAGCCTCCACAAGTTTTGCCTGTTTCCACCTCGGAATTTCCTGCGATTTCGGTCCGCCTTGACCGTCATTTTGCGACTTCGCGGTCCTGCTTTGATTTGTCCTAATCACGTCGTTAATCGTGGTGAGAGCACTGTCCTGGGATTGCAATGTGCTTTGCCGATACTGATCAGCTTGGGCCGCATACAATTGCGTACGCATGGCCCCATCGAGCCATATATTCCGACCATCTTTCATTAATCCCTGATAGGATTCCTGACTGCCCTGGCCCGCTTCTGCAAAGTGCGCTTCCAAGTCGTGCATATCCTTTATGTATTGCTCTCGGGTCCGGCTGTATCCCAATTTTTTCAGACGTTCCTGACTGTCTTGATAATCCTTCTCTATTTCTGCCATCTGGGAGGTGCTTGGATTGAGGGGAGTCTGGTTTGCTTGCAAGTATAACTTCAAGGCCTCCGGTCCAAGGTGTTTGTTACCATCTTTTGCGGCTCGATCAATAATTCCGCGAAAAAGGGGATTCAAATAAGCTTTGAAAACATCGGCAATAGGACCG
>PSRN01000095.1 GCA_003176075.1 Bdellovibrio sp. | reverse complement strand
CAGAAATCATCAACCACATGAACAAGGCGGGCGAGCGGATGGATCTGGGACGCATTGAGTTTCCGAGGGTATCCCGTGCCGTCACAGTTCTCGTGATGTTGGCCGATGATTTCGCAGATCTCGCTTCTGACGGCCTGGCTTGCCGACAGCATTTCCACCCCCAAGGTCACATGAGCTTCGACTTGCCTGCGCTCCGCCATGGATAGCAGGACCCAGGGCGTTTCAATCAAACGTTTGGGCAGTTTGGTCTCACCGATATCGTGAAAGATGCCCACGGTGACGGCCTTAAGACAGTCATCGATGGACATCTGGTGAGCGTGGGCGATAATCACACTGATCACAGTCACAGCGAACGTGTGGCTGAATATGAGCTGTGGCCCCTGCTCGAGCGAAAATAGAATGGCCCAAAGGGCTTCATCGTTGAAAGTCTGCATGTAACAGGCGATCAAGTCCGCCGATTCTTTGACCAGAGCCTGATCAATTCCTGAAATTGCGGCCTTCTTAAAGATGAGCTCAATGGCCGCTTCAATGACTTTCGCTTTCTTGGCCGGGTCGACAACCCGGGTCTTGGCCACGGCTTTGGCGACAAGAATGTTATCGTTAAGTATTTTTTCAAGGCTTGATTTCTCCGTGAAAAGGTAAGCCAGACCGAGAAACTGGGGGTCTTTCGGATTCAAGGGTTCGCCACGTGTGATCAACTTGGTCATTCGACCCGAATCCTCTTTGTATAAATTGAACTGCGCGGTTCCTCCCTGGACGAGGGACGCGGTGGGGATTTTTATCAGATCCATCACTGCTTGATCTTGCGTTTCCGCAGGAGATTCGCGAGCGATTTGAGGGTCAGCTTCGCCAACTCCGGCGGGTGGCGTGGCGCTTTGGTTTTTCGTCCTGACGATGGCCCGAATGGCGGTCAAGAGCTCTTCGTCAGAAAATGGCTTGAGGAGAAGATTGGCGGCGTTAAGGTCTAGGGCTGTCTTGGTATTAACGGCCTCTGCAAAGCCGGTCATGAGTATTAAGGGCCGAGGTTTATTTTCTTTCATCCACCTTGCCAATTCAAGACCATTCATTATTGGCATTTGAACATCGCATAAGACGCAATCAAAGGGCTCCTTGTTGAGGCAATCGATGGCATTCTTACCATTAACAGCAAGCACCACCTGATAAGATTCGCCTTCCAAAGTGGATTGGACAGCAAGGGCAAAAAATTCGTCATCTTCAACAAGCAATATCTTTGCCATTTGTCCTTCCACCGAGGTGGTGAGCCATCATTGTCTTAACGGTCTCAAGTGAAAAGGACTTGAGCATTCTGTCCCATTATGAACCGGCCGCCAGGGGCGGGGGCCGAGGACGCGGAGGTCTTGTTCTCCATTTCTTGCGCCCTCTTCAGCAACATGTTCGAGCGTCAAGGTCCACATAAAATTGTGACCTTCCGGAGTTTCCTCGATCCGTCCAAGTGTTGGGCAAGGTGTTAACCAAATAAGCGGATTTAGTCGACAGCGCAAGTGATGGCCCCACCACAGATCCCCTGCGGTTTTCACAAACATAACAGTCCCAATGATTAGGACAGATGGTCGTAATCCAGGTGGTCGCTATTGACATATTCTCCGGCGGTGAGTTCATCGTATCCTCCCACCCAACTTTCAAGCGTGTATTTGGCGTTTGAGATGGGTAGCTTGAGCCACGTTTCGACCTGTCTTTCAATCGCCGCCTGATCCATTTCGATAGTGGGCTGGTGCTTTGGATGAATCAGAAAGAAAAACTTAGTCGTAATTTTCTCGGCTGCCCAGGATGGTTTGGCCATGACCCTTATTTCGGCTATGGCACGGATGATTTTGCCCTCCGGAGAATCCTTTTTGTGCTTGTCTTTCCAGCGTTGTTGTAGCGGGTTTAGCATTTCCCCAAAATCTGTGGGTAGGGCAGCCCGCATCCGCTTTCTGGAGAGGGCCCAGGCAAAGAGGCGTTTTTCTTCGTCGTTGTTGCAACCTCGATTCTGTTGCCACGTCAGTAGAACAGGCTTCTCTAGCGTCATAACTCGATCCAGGTCCGCGACCAATCGAGAGGCAGACAAAGTTGGTACTTCAGCATAGCGGGGTTGTCGTCTTGCCTTAATTTCGCTGAGGGCGGCCTCTGAAACCTCAACGACCGGTGCAACTTCAAAATAAGGCCGCTCCTCAACTTTCCTTATTAGGTCACAGGTTTGCGTTAAGATGACGAGGCCTCTCACGATCTCCTCTCCAATATAATCGATTTCCTCGGAGTCCCAACTGGCGGATAACTTGGTGGCAGGCGCTTTCGAGAGGTATCGAAAAATAAACTGTTGATCACCGAGGACGTAATCGCCTTGTTGCCACTTCTCGTTGCAATTATTTACAGCTTCAATCTGTTCGGCTGTCATTTTCGCGGTCTGCGGCGAAGCCTAATTGGTCTGCCTCTAGGTTGGCTCAACATTTCGGTTTTCCCTGTGCTGGCACTCGACGTGGCAATGAACGATAAACTTGGGGGTAAGCGGTCACTAAGCTGCTGAATATCGACAGATTCACTTGCGCGTGGACCGGACGGATTCACTGTCCTTGCCCAATTGCAGAGAGAATCAAAGTCCCGCTTTTCCAACAACCCGATTATCGATTTGTCATTGAAGAATTGCTCTTCCAAAAATTTTTTGGTTCGAAAGCCTGAGCCAAAGTTCAGTAATTTAATAAATCGCACAAGCTCATTCAAGAGGTCCGAATTTTCGTCGGACATTTGTTTTGCCCCGCTTAGCCAATGGTGAACAGATCGCACACTTACGCCAAACAGCGCGGCCAATCCTTTCCAGGTTAGACCACTCATTCTTCGCAGATCTTCTAGTTCAGCCCTTTGGATTCCAATTGGCTGAGGTTTAAATTCTGCGATTGTAGTCAGAGAATAGATTGGAAACTCAGAGGTCGTCGGCTCTCCTAGCTCGGTTTGTGTGTACAACTGTGCATAGGACATTCTTGGGAGTACATGCGTCCTTTGCGGAACATGGAGACTGGCAGACATCAAAGAATCTTGTCCGGTCAACAGTAGATTCATAATTTACCGCCAAAATGAGTGATGAAGTAGTCTGTAGTTGCCCACCTAAAAAATCGATAACTAATTTCAGTTAAAATTCCAAATTCGTTCGCGAGCTCCTCAAAGTTCCATGGCTTTCTAATGGAATTAGAAACATCTATATCGAGAAGCCAAGACTTTTCAGGTGATGGCTTCACCAATAGAGGATCGGTAGTTATATTTGGCGGCAGTAGGCCCCACCTGGAAAAGATCTGATACTGATCTATACTCAGTGCAGACTCGCTAATCGAAAGCTCCAGCTGATTCGTCAAGTCCGCCATTCCAACCATGCCTAGAAAAGAGGGTTTAACTAGATCTTTGACCTGCGCAAGGTCTTCAGATTTCAGGCGATCAATGTAACGTGCGCCTGTTCTCGTAACTATAGCTGGCCCAAAAAAGGATTCTACTTGGGCCATGGCAAATTTGAATTTATCGAGGAATAGATCCCTAGTTGGATATGCTGTTGTTTCTACAGACACAAAATCCGGTGCCAATGTGATTACCCATTTTTCGTCGGCGCTCAAAAATCTCCAAATGTTTTGTTGGATGACAACCACAGAGCCGTCCTGCGCATTGATTGAAGTTGCTTGACTCTGCTGAGGCCGCAATATTGGGTAATCCTTCCGAATAGAGTCCTGAAAAGGGATAATATTGGGCTGACTTTGTATCGCCAAAATAGATTCATAGCGAACCTGCGCGAGAACGACCTCAAGCGGCGCCCTTGGGAGGCGGACCTCTTTGTACTTGGGAAATAGTCTGGCAATCTCCTTAGAAACTTCCACTCCCATACCTTACAATACTTTTCGGCAGTAGTGAACCGGAAGTGAACCGAAAGATATTTATACTGTAATTACAAGTATTTATTTCATGATGACCTGGATCAGGATGAGACTCGAACCCCCAAAGGCCAGGTCGGGTGATTTTCGACATTTCTTGATCAGGCATGCCTGAACCGAAGAAATTCCGGGCCATTGACCAGCCTGAAACTCGGCACCTTGTCGATCACAAATCGTTTCGCATTCAGGAAGACACTTCCATCAGCAGCCAGATTTTTGAGAAAGGAATTCGTCAGACTTGCCGATCGCTCGATTGCCGCTAACCGGAGTCCACGGGCGGCAGTATCTTTCCCACATTTCCCGAGTCACCGAGTTTAAGAGGAAATGAGGGTAACTCCCAAGCTCCTTGTCGTACTTGAGGCGATCCTCACGACATAAAGACTTACGATAAGCGACAATCTGCTTCAGATCTTCCTTCAGGTTCGGGCCCCAGATAAACCGCTGATCCTCTCGGGCAAAATAGTGAAAATGATCTCGATGAAACTTGTCGCCCGAGCAGAAGATCTGAACAAATGGCAGGTAGTGGAAATAGACGATGTCGATTAGCGTCTTATGCTTCTTTCCTGTCAGAACCAGCCCCGCAGTAACTCCGAGAAAGTAGAGAGCGAAAACGCGTCCACAATAGTTCGCGTACTGCGCGAACTGTTTGAAATCGGGCCTTCCTTCGGCTTCCCACTTGGCCTTTAAGGTTGCGGTTTCTCCCGCCGAAAGTGGAATATACATGGCAAAAATAAGACCGTTCGCTATGAGAAAACTCCCTGTGAGAAAGTGACGGTGACGCTTCTCAACCTATTCGATACGGATTCACACCCAGCCCCCCCCTTTTTTTTTCTATTGCTTCAGTATGCAAGATTACTTCCATGTCAAAAATTAATCGCGTCCAAAGCTCGTGAATCCTGATGCGATTTTGGATTATAGCGCGGCCAACTTTTTTCGAAGCACCCGTTTAGAACTCGGTTGAAAACGAAACGTGGATGAACCTGAATGAAATCGAGCGCAGCGCGTTTACGGTTGGCCAAGGAGCGCTGATCTGATGGAGTCCATTAAAAGAAGATTAAGACTGACTGAATAATGGAATACGATCATTCTGCGACATTACCTTTTCCTTTTATTTCTTTTTACCCTGCCTTTTTGGTTGATAAGCTTCGTTTGGTCGGAGTTGTCCTTCTTTCCGGGCGTTCCTTTAAGTGCGGTGTCGGTCCTGGCGCCTGCTGCGGCCGCAATGTGGATGGTCGGTCGCCGTGAGGGACGAGTTGGCATCCTTCATTTCTTCAAGAGATCCCTGAGCCCGCCTCGACCATTTCCGTTGACTTGGTTTCTTTTCTCGCTCTTTCTTGCACCCTTGGTGGCTGGAACAGAATACGAGCTCATAGAAATGGGAGGCGTACCA
>PSRN01000060.1 GCA_003176075.1 Bdellovibrio sp. | reverse complement strand
AAGGACAACCAAGGCGATGGTGATCTGGAATCTCGGATTTTGCAGCAAAGATTTACGAGCCATAGGTTATAACGATAACAATGGTGCCGATCGAGGTCTATGAATAAGAAATCCCAGGCTCTATTTGGCGAAGGACTTCAAATTTCCGTGCTTTATTCGCCCGAAAAGTGGCGGTCTACCGCAGGCCGCGAGGTTGGATTTGCTTCGCAATTGCACATTGCCCGAAGCGGCGTTCTGCCAGGCTCATCATTCTAGAAACATGCTCCCTTTCGTCGGCGGTGGCTTCGGAAATAAATCTGTCGACGCACTGATTGAGATGCTGGTCCAGTTCAATCTTTCGTTGCACCACCTGACAACCCTGTTCAACGTCGGCGTTGGCGCGAAACTCCCAGAGCATATTGGCCAGAAACTCTAACTTCGATGAGGGCTTCTGATTGACCCAACATTGCATTGCTCCTTGATTGGTTTCCGCCGAAAAACACGGATTTTTTTGCGACGTCTTGGAGTTTTGCGCCACCAGAGTGATCAGGTGAGTCGTTTCGTTGAAAGACTGGGAACAGAACTTGATCTGATAATCATGACTGAGAAGGCACTGATCTAGCGTTTTGATTTTTTGCTCAACGGATCGCAAATACCTGGGACGGTTTCTAATGATCTCATCTGTTTCGCTGATCTTATTTGAAACTTTGGTGAGCCATTTGCGAAGAGGCTGGTAGACAGGGCTATTGGGATCGCTTTTAGCGGCAATTGTTTTCTCATCGTCGCGCCAGCCCTGCCGCCGGTCTTCATTCAACTGGCGCAAGTATTTGACCTGAGACCAAAACTTGGCGACCTCCAGCATGGTTCGCCTTGTATTTTCCCACAGTTTATCACGATTCAGCCGGAACAAATTTTCCATTTCCTTGACCGCTTCCGGACTGCAAAAATTCTTCGATTTTTGCATTGATTGCAAGTGAGCAATTTCTTTGTTAAGTAATGCCTGCGTGTGCCGTTTCAACTGCAATGAGAAAGCCGGGTCTGAAACGACCGCTGTCGGAACCCCTTTGACCGGCTGGTCACACCATTTTTCGACGTAACCTTCGACCGAGTTTCTTGGCACTTTGTTAGCCGCCGTGATTTTGCCGAGATAATTTCCCGTTGGGGGAACGATTGTTGTGGAAAAAAAGTATTGTTGTTGGGCCGCTTCTTGGGTTTCGATCAAACTCTTATTTTCACACAAACCATGTGCCATTGAGGTTTCGAAACTGTATGATTTGCCCTTGTGTCTTGAACTGAAATCTGAGGCATAGGAAGAGCCATGCGTTGCGGACATGGCCAGAAAGTGATCCATGTCGGATAGCTCGAGCGGGATCAGACCGCCAAAACAATTTCCGGTCGTGAGGACCACATCGGCATCCTTATTATTACGTTGGAATTCATGAATACCTCTCCGTAAATCCCCCAATCCAACGAGATCCTGGTCGCTGGGGACGACCGCAAAGCGGTGTTGCAATGAAACGGGTTGACCGACCAGGAAGGGATCTTCCGGATCGGGGCTGGAAGCGCGGGATTCGTAGGCACTGTAGATGGTCATTGGGAAGCGACCCTGAACATCAGGTAGGTCGTCAAGTTCATACGAGTCGCCGTGACCAACAAGTGCAATATGGAGGTCCTTTGTGTTTCTCAAATCAGCGATGGATTTGCGAAATTGTTTTCCGCTGCTTGAAAGACCTTTCGGATCGGATCTGATGACTTTGACGGTATAGCCGAGGTTCGTATAGGCCTTGACGAGGTTCTCCTCATCCCTTTTGAAGGTTTTCGCCAAAGCCGAATTGGGATCTTCTTCTGAGCTATCGTAAATGAGAGCAACCTTTTCGCCTGAGACCTGAACTTCCGAACCAGCAATGTCAAAGCAGGCAAGGAAAAAAAGAATTGGTAGAATCGAAAACTGTGAAAATTTCATCACAACTTTTTCTGTGCAAGACGAGTGCCTCGTCAAAAAAATCCGAGGAGGTGCGGAAAGCACCGATTTGGAGTCCCGAAGAACATTCCGCCACGTGATCAAGACCTAATCAACTGTGTAACTACCCAGTGATTTTGACCGGTCCTAAATTCCTAAATTAGGGCGTGTCTTGAATTTGGCTGACCGCGGTTAATCAGCTGCTAACTGCCTGTACTTGGTAAGAGTAGGTCGTTCCCGCGGACAAACCTTTCGCCATGGTTTAACTGTCGGAAACTACCATCTTATTTTATTTCCATATATGATATTGAATGTTATATTAACTTATGTTAAGTTATCTAAAGGAGTTGGCGATTAATATGGACATCGTGATCACTGAATGGGCCCTGGATTCGTATCTCAATTTGAAACACACAAGAGCCTTCACCAATAACGAATACAAGAACACTATTCGACCCGATGTCGAGTTGCTGAAGGATGGAATGCCCTCTCCACATGTGAAATTTCAAAACTCAAAGTTCTGGGGTCCCGCAACAGACATGTACGGCGATACCATTCAGCATGGCTACAAAATGAAGTGGCACAACGTCGGTTCAGGTCGAGTGCAATTGCGACTCGCAATTGTAATTCTCCAGGGCAAGTCGTTTTTGTGCCAAGGCTATGTGAAATCGAATGATTTCGTGGACAAAAAGGAAATGGCAAAATTGAAGATACGGATTAGAGACATTGGCAAAGGACATTACGTTTACAGAGGTATGTTATGAGCGCCTTTAAGACATCACCCGAACAACAGGTCAGAGTTTATGAGATCGCCACTGCAATGAAAAACGCAGGGCTTGGCGCGAACTTCATCACGGACTGTGTGAAACTGGCCCTCGAATATGAAGGCGCACATGACCTTATGGCTTTGTGGGCTGAGGCTTCAAACCAAGAGGAAGAAGATGAAGTGATCGCCGATCTTCATGATGAAATCGACACGCACCAGGAGTTGCCGAAAAAGCCAACGAAAAAACCCCATCTACGCTTTGACGACCTGGATGCTATCGCCAAGAACATCGAGGGATTCAAAAAGAACCTGCGTCGTCTTGTGGATCGTCAGGGCGGTATCACTGAACTCTCTAAGAAAACTGGCATTCCTCAACCATCTTTGAGTCGATTCTTCAATTCTCAGTCCATGCCACGCAGGACGACGCTGTATAAGATCGCTGATGCTCTTGGCCTGAGTGAGAATGAGATCATCACTGACTGGGTTGCTTGACCAATTCTTGATTACGTCACGCTCGCGAGATCCTCGATCACCTGAAAGCGCGAATTCCAAGTCGGTCCCTTCGGCACCTCCGCAGAGCCACGGGCGTTGAATCTCTTATCAATCGTCGGGCCCACTAACCTGTTGCCATTGCGGCTAGACTGCTCGCAACAAATCGGCAATTGGTTGCCGGCTGACCTTGAACCCCGCAAGCGCGGTGGCGAAAATGCAGGCCATCAACCCCATGACGAAGGTTTGCATTCCCATTTCAGGCTGCAGCTGAATCGGGAAATGAAAGGTGCGGGTAATCCCCGGGGCCGGTGGCATGGTGATTCCATTGGCCAGTAAAACTTGCGCGATGAACAAACCGATGATGAGGCCCAGCAGCCCGCCGGCGATTCCCATAAAGGTCCCTTCCCAGAACAACATGGCGAGGACATCGCCGGCCGATTCGCCATTGGCGCGCAAGTTGCCGATCTCCTGTTTGCGCTCAAGAATGGAGGTGGAAACGGTGTTGAAAATGCCCAAAATCACGACGGTGATGATAATGGTCTGAAAGATGGTGAACTGTGATTTCAACCAGTCGACCGAATGCTGGTAATAAATTTCATCCAGAACATTGAATGGAGTGGCTTCATAGTCGGGCAGTTTTTCTTTAATTTCTGCGGCAGCCTTGTCCCAGTTCTGGTAAGAATCCAAACCCAGAGAAATGCTCTCAACACTATTGACGTCGAGAAGTGTCTGCGCCAGCTTGAGCGGAACCCGGAAGAAGCTGTCATCAAACTCCTTGATGCCGGTATGAAAAATTCCCGTGAGCGTCGTGTCGGCCCCGTTGATGCTGGAATGCACGGTGTTGGTCAGCAGAGTCAGGCGGTCGCCGATCTTGGCATTCATGGCCGTGGCCAGGCCTCTGCCGACAACAATGCCGTCGACTTCGCCTTCTAAGTTGTGGCCGGCGACGAAATTCATATTGTTGAAAAACTTCGCTTCCGTCGCGCCGTCGACTCCCTGGCCGCGTCCGGCCATATTCATCTTGCCGTTGGATATAAGACTGAAGAACTCCATTCTTGGAAAAACATATTGAACGGAGGGGATTGCCGACAGCGTTTTGATGACAGGTTCAGGGTTTTGAATCCAGTGTTCCCACGGTTTCTCAAACACCTGCGCGCGGTAGCCGGGGGTGTTGATCTGGCCGTTGCCCCAGCGCGACTTGATGGTGTTTTCACGATAAAGATCCATCACGCTGGCGTTGAAGCCGTGAAAAAGAAACAACGAAGCGGTGCCGAAGGCCACGGTCAGCAGCACATTGACAGTGCGGCGCTTGTTGCGAAGGAGATTGCGATAGCCAATTTTAACCAGCATGTCCGATGACTCCGTCTTGAAGGTGAATCGTCCGTTTCAAAAACCCGCGCACCATGGGATCGTGGCTTGAAACCAGAAGCGTGCACTGGGTCTCGCGATTGAGCTTGGCGAGTTCCTCCATGATGGTTTGGCCGGTTTTGTGATCCAGGGAAGCCGTGGGTTCATCGGCGATAATAAATTTCGGCCGCTTGGCGAGGGCGCGGGCGATGGCCACACGTTGCCGCTGGCCGCCGCTCATTTCAAGGGGCCGTTTGTTCCGGTGTTCCCACAGATTCACTCCTTTTAAGGCCCATTCGACGCGTTCTTTTCTTTCCGTCGCCGCCATATTCTGGCGGGTCAGAAAAAACTCGACGTTGTCGTAGGCATCCAGAGTAGGGAACAAATTGAAGGATTGGAAGATGTAACCCATTTCGTACTTACGGATCGCATTTCTGTCTTGATCCCGCAAATGCCGCACATCCTTGTCTTCCCAGAGGTAAACACCTTCTTGCAAAGGCTCAATCAGACCGACAAGGTTCAGCAAAGTCGTTTTCCCCGAGCCCGAGGGGCCTAGGACGCCGACAAAGTCCCCCGCCACCAGATTCAAGTCCAGCCCCCTCAGGGCGGGGATGCTTTGTTTCCCCAGCGTGTAGTTGAATTGAATGCCCTTCAATTGAACTCCCAAAGTCGGTGCCTTTGTCATTTCCTTATCCGCTTGCTCATGAGTCAATTGTCCTCTATTGAGTTGATCGCCCTGTCTTTTATTTTTTGTTCTCCCGCTTTTCAAGGAAACCTTTATGAGTAACCCCAACGTCGCCGGCCTCTTCTTAAAGCAGGAGCGCGTCAATGCGGGTCGGGTGGCGGTTTGGACGCCGGTTTCCCAGCTAACCTTCGGTGAAATGAAACATTTGGCCCAAGGGGTGCAGCAGGGGTTGCTCGGCTTAAAGCCAGTCCCGGGGGAGACCGTGCTGGTTTTGGATCAATTGCGACCCGAACTATATTCCACCGTCCTCGCCCTTTTGGGACTGGGGTTGACCCTCGTGATGGTGGAGCCCTGGCTGGCCGCCCCTAAGATCGAACGGATCATCAATCAGGTGAGACCTCGCTTTTTCGTGCACAATGACCTCGGCTGGCTCTGGGGAAAGCGTCTGGCTGCCATCCGGCGCATTCCGAACTGGCTGTGGACTCGTCGGCTATTGCGACCTGATGCGCGCGACCTGATCATCGCCGAAGTCGATGGCGGATTGCCTGGCATAATCACCTTCACCTCGGGGACCACCGGTTTTCCCAAAGGCGTGGTGCGCAGTCACGGCTACCTCAAGTGCCAGCATGAGGTTTTGGTTCGCCGCCTTCACTGGGAGGCCGACCCGGGGCCGGACCTCTGCATCTTCGCCAACTTCGCCTTACTCAATCTGGCCAGCGGTCGCAGCACCATCCTGGTCCCCTCCGGTTGGAAGCAAAAACATCTGGCAGCGGCGGGAGCTCTGCCCAAATCCCTGCAGCCCGTCTCCCTGACCTGCGGTCCGGCCTTTTTGAGCCGGGTTATCCAGACGCCTGGCTTTTCCGCATTGCAATCCGTACATGTCGGAGGGGCTCAGATTGACAATCAGGTTTTCCAGTCAGCCTTTGACCGTTGGCCGGGAGTTGAGTTCACGCAAATTTATGGTGGCAGCGAGGTTGAACCGGTGGCCACCATTGAGGCTCGCCGGGCGGTGAAAAAAAGCCGCGAGGCCGGCTTTTTCCAAACCTTGTGCGTGGGGCAGCCCATTCCGGAGATATCATACCAATTACAAACTGATTCTCTATGGGTGACCGGCCCCCATGTGGCGGGGCTGTATGTCGGCAGCGAGGAAGACAATCACAACAACAAGCGGCTGGATGAGCAAGGTCGCATCTGGCACAACATGGGTGACCGGGTGCGCGGACTTGAAAGTGAACCCAAAGTTGGTGACTGGTATTACCTGGGCCGTAGCGCGGTCGCCGTGGAGGACTTTTTGCTGGAGCAGCAGGTGTATCTTGCTCTCGGCCACAGCCGCGCTTTTATCCATCGTTTGAAGAGCGGGGAAAAGGTTTTGGTCGTCGAAGGCCGCGCTCCAACCGGGGAAATCGCCAAGAATTTTTCCCGAACCGCGAGCCTTACTATTGCGCGCGATCCCCGTCATCGCGCCAGGATCGATCGCCAACGCACGATGGTGAAAGGACCCTCATGGTTGCGTGGTTAACTTTCATCAAAGAACGTTTTCCTTTGCCGGTTTATGCCGTCTTGTGCGGCGGCTTCGCTGTGACTGGAGCACGTATCGCCGGGAACGCAGACATTGCCGCCGCCCTTGTCGCGTTTTTCTTTATTATGCTGTTCTTTTTTCTGCTGCGGACCATGGATGAATTGAAGGACTATGAAAAGGACGTCATTGCCAACCCGACCCGGCCGCTGCCACGGGGCCTTTTGCAACCAGCGGCGGTTGCCGGCGCCATTCGATGGATTTGGCTGGGGACTCTGGTGGCCGGTGTCGCCGTGTATTCTGCGTCCCCGCTGGCGCTTTTCAGTTTTCTCGCTTTTTGGCTCTATTTATGGCTCATGTATAAGGAATTTTTCGTCGGTCACCGGTTGCAAAATTACCCGTTGATCTATGCTGTCAGTCATCAGGTCATTCTGGTGCCCATTTGCGTTTTCGCGGTCGCCGTCCACGCTGACGGTACCGGCTC
>PSRN01000083.1 GCA_003176075.1 Bdellovibrio sp. | reverse complement strand
AGTACGAAGTCGAGGAAAAGTTGCCCCCACTGCTGGGGTTCTTTTCCTTTTCTTACCGCTTTGACTCTGAATTTCACTTTGCCGAGGGATTTGATTTTGAAGTCGAATCGGAAATTCCACTTTACTCTTTCGAGCACGACTTGGGCCAGGTCTTGGAGGTGACCAAGACCTCAAACACTTATCGGGCGCGTCTCAAGCGAAACATCATCAACTCGTTGGCCAACGAAAGCGGCGGCTATTTCGCCTTGAATCGCTTCCCGACCCTTTTCGTGTCGACGGCGCAGAGCTGGGACCACGTGGGAACTCAGTTGTTGGCGGCTTACAATTCCCGTTTGGCCGACCCTTCCACCAGCCTGATCAAGAGTCTGGTTGAAAAAGTGAGGGCAAAAAGGACGCCGAAGGAGCAAGTCCGGGAGTTGATCAATTCCTTGGGCCATATGATTCGCTACATGGGGGACTGGCGAAGTCGTTTTGCCGGCCAGGTGCCCCGAACCTTGCAAGCCATCACGGAATCGCAATTTGGCGATTGCAAGGATTTCAGTTTGGTGGCCATTCGAGTTCTACGGGAGCTTGGTTACAAGGCCTATTTCGCGACCGTCTATGCCGATCGCCTGCCGGTCCCGAGTTTTTACTATTCGCTGCCGATGAATTACTTCAATCACCAGATCGTCTATGCCCAGATCGGCAAGGATGTTTACTGGCTGGACCCCACGTCTGCGGCGGATCCTTCTTTCGTTGACGACACCATTTCGAATCGTGTCGCCATCGTATGGGAGAATCAAAAGGTGGTGCCGCGGGGGATTCCAGCGCATCGCCAGGCCGATAGCGGCGTGTTTTACAAGCTGGTGTTGACGCCGCAATCACAGCGGCGTTACGGCGCCCATTTGTTGGTGGAGACCTGGGGCTTGGAATCAAAGGCGGCCCACACCGATGATTCCACCCATCAGGTGAATCGTTGGCTGTCGCAATTTTTTCCGGACGTTAAACCCCTGAGCCAGCAACTGGTCATGACCAAGCCGCCCGAAGGTATGCCTTGGCTGGTGCGGGAACAGGGAAGCGGTATTTTTGAAAACATCATGGATCAGTCGCCGCTCGGCGAGGGTTTTCGATTCAACACTCCGCCGTTTTTAAAGGCGGTTCTGGACGTTACGCCGAATTGGGTTTCGGATTTCGATTTCGTCTTTCCTTCGATTCGCCGGTACGAAATTGAAATTCAAAATCGCTTTTTTCTGGCCTCGGGGGAGGAGACCTGCGAAATCGAGTCCCCCTGGTTGAATGTCTCCTTGCGTATCGAAAACAGGGAAAACTCCGGCGTCTTGACTTACGCCGAATCCTTTCGCGGACCTGACATTCCCAACCGTGAGCTTCGCGGCAGTGTTTTTCGTTATTTTCAAGAGCGCGTTCGGAACTGCTTGGTTGGAAGGTTCATGCTTGTGCAAGCGCAGGCGCAGGATCATTTAGCTCGGTCGCGCCCGCCGATGGACCACGGTTCCCGGGGACGGCCGTCCAGTTCAGGCATGCAAGTGACTTTGAAGCGGATCGGATCGACCGCGGGAGCCGCGAAGTATCAATCGCGGCAGATGGCGCCGCTGACGAATCCTTTGCCCAAACGCCAATTGGCCACGGCCCGGCCCGGTGATCCAACGACGGCGGCTGATCAGACGACATCGGTGAACGAGAAGCCAAAGGTGCAGCCGAAGGCGCAGACAAAGGTAAAGACGCTGGTCGAGACACAGTCATTGATGAAGAAGAAGCCTCCCGAATCGGCTGGAGGAAACGAGAATTCCGGTGGCGGCCAATAGCCAGTCTACAGCCCGTCTACAGCCCGTCTATAACCCGTCTATAACCCTGCATACCAATCGTAGCCGCGCTCCTCCCAATAATCTGGCGGGCGAACATCAGAGAAAAAGATCCGACCGATCTGCTTCAGGTGCTTGATGCCGTATTTGACGGGGATAATCAGCCGCAAGGGCGCGCCGTTTTCGATCGTTAAAGGCTGACCGTTCATTGCAAAGGAAAGCATCGTTTGCTCATGCATCATGCTTTCAGTGTCGATCGAAACGTAATATTCTCCATCCACCGTAACGAGTCCCACGTAGCGCTTGGGGGTCAGCTGGTAGGCCTTGACCAGGTCGGAGAATTTGACGCCGGAGTAGGAGAGGGGTTCGCTCCAGCCTTCGATACACCGAAATTCCGTCGCGCTTTCGTTTCGCGGCAACGCTTTGATATCCGCAAGGCTCAGCTGCCAGCGGCGGCTCCGCGGATCTTGGTCGTCAGCAATCAGCTCCAGGCGCCATGAATTGATTTGCAGGTCTTTTTTGATCCCGATCTCGCCATTCACTCGGGGTAATTTGCCTTTCGGCGGAGGAGCGCAGGCGGCGCGAGTCGAGGGGCGAAACAAATCTTTCCAAATGCGGCCGTTGAACTCGAGAGTCTTCCGGAAAACAGGCGAAATCGCGTCATCTTCATTTGTTTGCGAGATCCACATCCAAAGGCCGACACCCACGGCAAAGGATGCGAAGAGGACAGCAAAGCTGATCAAAGTTCGTCTTGTCGGTTCAGACATTTACAATCACAATATGCACAAAAATTACAGGATTAAGAATCACAAGATCAAGATAACAAGATAACATGGCGCTTCTGAAGAAGATTTTTTCTTCTTCACACGTGGTTTAATCGTCGTTCATAAGGCCGCTCGGTTGGGTTGAGAAAGCGGGATGCTAATTGAGCAACTCGCTCAGAACGAGACTTCTTCAAAGCCATGCGACGAAACGCTGTGAAATGCGGGCTAGTCAGTTTTAACTTCAAAGCCGGCAACCATGCTGCGAAAGTTGTTCCAGCCGGCCCGGGCCACTTGCACGAGGTGAACCACGACAAAAAGACAAAAGCAAATCATGACCAGGAAGTGCAGCAAGCGAGCCCCTTCGTATCCGCCAAATAAAGATGTCAGCCAATTGAGTTGCACGGGCTTGTAAATGGCGAGGCCACTCAGGACCCCAAGGATTCCTAGAATGACGACTCCGGAGTAGGTGATTCGCTGCAGACTATTAAACTTTGGACCTCGCGGGGGGGCCTCATTGCGCAGTCCGAGATCGTGAAGCAGAGTCGGATAAGCCAGGCGAAAACTATCGACCGTGGGAAAAAGCTCGCGCCAATGGCCGCTGAAAAAGATCCAGCCGAGATAAACCGCACCATTGACCGTGAAAAACCAGGCGACAAAAAAATGGATCGCGAGTCCCCTGGCCAAACTCGATGAGGCCCCTAAAATCCGGTAAACGACTTCGGGAAAAAAACCTGGATAAATATCATTGGCCCAGTAGATCATGATTCCGCTCCAAATCATAAGCATCAGTAGTGGGGCGTTCAGCCAGTGAACTATTCGAAGAACCAACGCATGTTTTTCGATAATCTTCATCACGCATCCTCGCAAGTCCTTACAGACCGTTGGATCATTCTCATGAAGGTGAGGATTGACTGTCAACTTTGTTGAACAAGGCGGTGACATCTTACGGCACCCGGTGGCCCCTGGACACCATTGAAGAAAATTAAGGAGACTTGACGAGCGCGATCCTTGCATCCTCAAATCTTAGGATGATAGCACGGAAAGCTTTACAGTTTTTGGTCTGTTTTTCTTTCCTCGCCGGGGCGTTACTCGGCGCCGTTCCGCGGGCCGAGCGGGGGGAACAAGTCTCGATATCACCCTCTCCTGCAAGGCCGCAGCCCAAAGGTTCGCGGACTTCGAACAAGAGAACGGACGCGCAGATTCGAAAATGTCTTTGGAAAAAAAATGAGGCCAAGAGATTGAGAAGAAAAAATGCACGGGAGAATCACGCGCAGTTCTACCGAAAAGTCGACAACCTGGCCGACTTGCCACAAACCTCCTTCGCGGGTGATCTCAATGACTACAAGCTGGCCCTGGACCGGCAGAAGAATTTCTGTAAGGCTCCCAAGGGCGTACCCGCTTCCGTCAAAATCGGCGACTGCCAGCTTTCGTCTGATCAATGGTGCAATCAAATGACGGAAACTTTCATGAAGGCGATAGATGATGACAAATCTAAAACCCTGGCTGAATTTGCCAGTTTGATCCGGACCCGCTTTGATTGGTATGAACTGCAAGGTTCAAACGGCTCAAAGGGTGTCCAGGAGACTGGTTACTACACCCCCGTCATCGAGGCGAGCCGCAAGAAAACAGACGAGTATTCTGTCCCCATCTACGGCAAGCCGCCAGAGCTGGTGCATGTTTCCTTTCCTGGAGATGTCGCAGTTGCCAATCATTGGCGAGTCAAGAACGCCAATGGCCAATATGTGAAATACTATACCAGGCAAGAAATCGAGAATGGAAAGATCCCGCGGGAATTGGCCATTGCCTACGTTAAAGACCTGCCGACTTTGATCGATCTGCAAATTGAAGGGTCTGGTCAGTTTGTAATTCATGAACCCGATGGCAAGGGCTTGACGACATCTTTCCTCGGTTATGCGGCGGAGAATTCCCAGCCCAACAATATGCCGGCCTCGATCATGGATTGCATGGGCTACGATCCCTCCACATGGTCGACACAGCGGCGCATTCTGGATTATTTCAAGCAGCACCCAGATGAAATAAAAAAGATCATGAGATTTGACCCAAGTTATGTTTTCTACCAGGAGCAGAAGGGCGGTCCCTACGGCATGGGACAAATTCAGTTGACCAAAGACGTGTCTTTGGCCTCGAATCCAAGAATTTTACCGACGGGTTTGACGGTTCTGTATACGGCGCAGGAACTCAACAAAGATACCGGGAAAGTGGAAGAGGTCAGTCGGGTGGGGATCCCTCAAGATCGCGGCGGCGCCGTAAATTTTAGTGTCGATAGGTACCGTGGTGAAGGGGCCACAGGATTTGCGCTCTCTGAATCGCTAAATGTTCATGGCCGGCTGTTTATTCCCGTGCCTAAGAATTGCCCCGCGGTGGCCAGCGCACCTACCGTTGTTGCTTCCGGCGTTTCTCCGGGGACTTCTCCCTCGGCTCCCCCCGGCCCCGCTGCTTCCTCCGCTCCCGCGGCGGCCCCTGCTTCTCCCGCAGCGCCTCCCGCTGCTGTTTCAAACCCTGAGGTACCGGCCGCACTGGCTCCGCAAACTCAATCCAGAAGCTCTTCAGCGGATGCGCCTCAGAAAAATCCCAGTCTGTGACATTGGCGCGAATATTGGCTTGCGGAAAAGACGTCTCAAGGAATCCGCGCAACTCCTCGGCAGTCCAATGGGTGAAGTGAGTGCTGAAAAGCACAGACCCCTGGGGTGCCAAAACCTGCCGGCAGCCCTCCAATAATCGCTGGAGGTCCTTTTCGATGCGAAACACAGACCTGCTGGGCTGGCGACCGGCGGAACGGGAAAATACCGGCGGATCGCACACAATCAAATCCCATTGGCGTCCCTTCTTCATGGCTCGATCGAGAAAAAAGAATACATCCGAATCAAAGAATTCGACCTCTGACTCTCCACCCGGCAACCCACCCGGCAACCCATTGAGGCGAAGATTTTCCTCTGCCCAGGCGTTGGCGTTGGGGTTGAGGTCCACATGAGTCACGCAAGTCGCTCCGCCTTTGATGGCAGCCACGGAAAAGCCTCCGGTGTAAGCAAAAAGATTGAGCACACGCTTTCCTTGCGCCCGTTGGAAGAGCTGTTCCCTTTGGGCGCGCTGATCCAGGAAGAGGCCGCTCGATTCACCTGAGGATTTTTGCAACTTGAACGTGAAAGCCCCTTCTTTGGCCGTCCATGACTCAGGAACAATGCCGATTTCGCTCTTGCGGGTTGGCCCCGGGGACCGTCCCCGATCGGGGCGTGGTTGCACCAAGAGCGGACGGTCTAGCAGGCGACCCACAAAGGCCAGGCGCTCCAGGTCCTGCGCGGACGGCTCGGTTGCAATAAACCAAGAAACCCACAGCTGGGGCCCGAGCAGTTCCAGCGCAAGATCTTCTCGATCGATCAAACAATAGCATTGCTCAGGGTTGCTCAAAAAATTGAAAAGCCTTTGCCGGCGATCGATTTCCGTGACCAAGGACGCGAGACTTATATCCCGCAGCAAGCCGAGACGCTCGAAAATTCGCGGCGGCGGGCACTCCCAGAGAGGTTCGACCCCCAGCTGCAAGGATAAAGAATGAAGACACAAGCGCGGAAAAGGTGTTCCGCCATAGATCGGGTCGCCCAATATGGGGAGACCCAGATCGCGCGCGTGGAGACGAATCTGGTGGGCTTTGCCGGTGGTGGGTTGCGCCTCCCACAGTTCAAAAAAAGGCGAGCGCTTGATGCGCTGAAATGAAGTTTTGGCTTTGGGCTGGGCTGAGCGTGGGTCCGACATCCATCGTTGACCCTGTCGGTGGATCTCTGAACGAACTGAGAAACTTGCCTCGGCGCTTTGTCGGTCGGTCAAAAACCGGTATTTTTTCTTTACCTCTCCGCGAACAAAGAGCTGGCGAATCTCTTCGGCCTTTTCTGCGCTGAGGGCAAAAACCATGGCCCCTGAGGTTGTTTGATCCAAGCGATGGACAATGAAAAGTTTTCTGCCGAGTTTTTGCTCCAGATATTCGACAAAACCGCGTCGCTCAGGCGAGGGTGCATGGGTGGAGACCCCGTCAGGCTTATCGGCATATAAGAGATCATTGGTGATTTTAATATTCATTAATATTGACTCGATGAAATGCTCTCTAACATGAGCGCGAGCGACAAGAAACTTGCAAATCATTGTTCACTGCGCGCCACAGTTTCCTGGCCGCTCAAGGGCGGGTGACGACAAGGAACTTGCAAATCATGGGAGAAAACCCATAATGACCAAAACATAGAGTGAGGAGACCATGAAGAATTTCTATCGATCCCCCTTTCTCAGCCTGCTGTTGGTTTTCACCCTGAGCGGCTGCGGTTGGCAGTCCATCCCACAATCCAAAAATCAGACTGAAGCTTCCCTGGCTGAAGTAACCAACCAATACAAACGCCGGTCGGACCTGGTTCCCAATCTGGTGGCGACGGTGAAGGGTTATGCCAGCCATGAAAAGGATACTTTGGAGGCGGTGATTTCAGCGCGAGCCAGGGCCACTTCCATC